>NZ_KV812624.1:0-50727 GCF_001813485.1 Pseudomonas sp. HMSC067G02 | reverse complement strand
ATCTTTTTCTACTCCTCCGGGCCACCCTGTACGATAAAGATTCGCCAAATTATGCATGGCCTTCCAATGACCGCGCTCCACTGCCTTGCTGTAAAGCTCGACGATACGGCCCCAGGGCCGCAGAGTATCGGGCTTGGCCAAGGCGGCTGCTTCGCGGTACCAAGCATCGGTTTGCGAATCCAACGGCGGCAGATGGTCTTTTTCATTAACGCAGACAAACGATTTGCTGTTGGCCATCACGGGGACGCCTGCAAGACAGAGCACGACCCAAAGTCCAATAGCCATCAGCCGCATCACTGCCCCGATTTCCAGTCGGGCCGATCTGCGTCGTAGCCCTGGGTCGGGTGAGGAGGCAGAGGATGGTCCTTTATCAAGTTGGGAAAACGCAAATCAGGATCAGCGGAAAGTTGGTCGTAAATACCATCATATAGTTTGTGTAGCCTCTCATCGGGGGCGTACCACATTCTGTCAACATCGGGACTAGTCTTATCAAAAACTCCGGACATGAAGAAGGCAGCATCATTATTTCCTTGGCTTGCAGCAAGAAGGTAATAGCCTGCCGCCTTTGGGTAGTTATGTGCCACCAAACGATAGTACATCGCCAGTTCGTAATTGGCAGGAGCATAGCCCTGGCCTGCAGCACAGTTCGTATATTTCAGCCCCAACTCATCCTGACCAGCAACATATATATATAGCCTTCCTAACTCAGTTAATGCTGGTGGATTACCCAAGCTTGCAGCCTTATCGAGAAAAGTAAGTCCATCAGTCGCAGGATTCTTGACGCCAGCGCGACTCCCGATCATTGCCGCCATATCGTAGAAACCTTGAGGAACCTTCAAAACGATCATCTTCTGGTAGAGATCTAGAGCTTTCTGAGTATCCTTCTCCACACCGCCTGGCCAACCGGTACGATAGAGGCTCGCCAAGTTATGCATAGCCTTCCAGTGACCACGCTCAACTGCCTTACTGTATAGATCGACGATACGAGGCCACGGACGCAAGGTATCGGGCTTGGCCAGGGTCGCCGCTTCGCGATACCAAGCATCGGCCTGCGGGTCCAGAGGGGGTAGATGGTCCTTTTCGTTAACGCAGACAAAAGGCTTGCTGTCAGCCATAGCGGGAACTGCTGCGAGACAAAGTACAGCCCATATTCCAATAGCCATTAGCCGAATCACTGACCCGGCTTCCAGTCGGGTCGAGCTGCGTCGTAGCCCTGGACGGGGTGGGGTGGCAAGGGGTTATCTTTTACCAAATTGGGAAAACGAAGATCGGGGTCGGCATCAATTTGCAGATAGAGGGAGTAGTAGAATTTCTCAAGCTTTTCATCCGGCGTATACCACATTGCACTTGAAGGAGGCGTCCTCTTTCCGAAGACGCGCGAGAGAAAAAAGGCGGCACTCCTGCCGCCTTGAGAGACGGAGACTTGATAGTATCTAAGTGCCTTTGGATAATTATGCTCAACCAACTCATAGTAGCTTCCAAGCTCATAGCTCGCCGGAGCATAACCTTGACTGGAAGCACAACTGGTATACGCCAGCCCCAATTCCTTTTCCTTGGCCACATAAATATAGAGTTTACCCAACTCGGTCAGTGCTGGCGGGTTCCCCAAACTAGCGGCTTTATCCAAGAAGGTCAGACCATCGGTAGCAGGGTTCTTAACACCGGCACGATTACCAATCATTGCCCCCATATCATAGAACCCCTGAGGCACATCCAGATCTATCATCTTTTGATAGAGATCCAATGCCTTCTGCGGATCTTTTTCTACTCCTCCGGGCCACCCTGTACGATAAAGATTCGCCAAATTATGCATGGCCTTCCAATGACCGCGCTCCACTGCCTTGCTGTAAAGCTCGACGATACGGCCCCAGGGCCGCAGAGTATCGGGCTTGGCCAAGGCTGCTGCTTCGCGGTACCAAGCATCGGCTTGCGGATCCAACGGCGGCAGATGGTCTTTTTCATTAGCGCAGACAAATGGTTTGCTGTTGGCCATCACGGGGACGCCTGCAAGACAGAGCACGACCCAAAGTCCAATAGCCATCAGCCGCATCACTGCCCCGGTTTCCAGTCGGGCCGATCTGCATCGTAGCCCTGGGTCGGGTGAGAAGGTAGAGGATGGTCCTTTATCAAGTTGGGAAAACGAAAATCAGGATCAGCGGCAAGTTTATCGTAAATACCATCATATAATTTGCGCAATTTCTCATCGGGTGCGTACCACATTCTATCGACATCAGGACTGGCTTTATCAAAAACACCGGAGATAAATAAAGCCGCACTCTTTCCGCCCTGAGAGACTGACGCCTGATAATAACCCAATGCTTTTGGAAAATTATGCTCTACTATCTTGTAATACGCCCCCAACTCATAACTAGCCGGCGCATAGCCCTGGCTAGCAGCACAGTGAGTATACGCCAACCCCAAATCCTTTTTTTTGGCCACATATATATAGAGCTTACCTAGCTCGGTTAATGCCGGCGGATTTCCTAGGCTAGCAGCCTTATTAAGAAAACTAAGCCCGTCAGTTGCAGGATTCATGACCCCTGCACGATTGCCGATCATTGCTCCCATATCATAGAACCCTTGGGGCACCTCCAGATCGATCATCTTTTGATAGAGATCCAATGCCTTCTGCGTATCTTTTTCTACCCCTCCGGGCCACCCTGTGCGATAAAGATTCGCCAAATTATGCATCGCCTTCCAATGCCCACGCTCAACTGCCTTACTGTATAAGTCCACAATACGTCCCCAAGGACGCAAGGCGTCAGGCTTAGCTAGCGCAACTGCTTCCCGATACCAGGCATCGGCCTGGGGATCGAGAGGTGGCAAATGGTCTTTCTCATTAACGCAGATGAACGGCTTACTGTCGGCCATAGCGGGAACTCCGAAACTCAACAGGAAAATGAATAGACCAATAGAGATTCGCATCGCTCAGTCCACCGTAAGATTTTGACTATAGGGTGTAGTGACATCCCAGAAGCGCAGCAAGTGCGAAGTAAAAGGCTCATCTGCCACCTGGGCCTTCCAGTTATCATCCATCTTCTGATTCCACAATTCGAAGTTTTTTTCGGTCGTTTCGGCCAACCTCCCAACATGCGCCCCCCACAACTCCTCCCGCATCGCCCTCGCCAAATCCGGATTGGGCTGGGCAATCCCCAACTCGCTGTCGCCATGCATGCTGCGGACATTGATATTGGCCGAGCTGAGCAGGGTATAGAGGTCGTCCACCAGCAGCAGCTTGGAGTGCACGTAGATGTGCTTGTAGCGTGCCTTCAACGGTGGTGCCCCGAGGGCGGCCTCGGCTTCGGCGGACAGGCGCGCTGGCGGCGGGCTGCCGGGGGCGGGGTCGCTGGTGGCCAGGGTGGCGACGACCACCTTGAGGCCGGGTACTTCGGCGAGTTGATAGGGCTTGTCGTCCTCGCCGGTGTTCTTCGCCAGTCCGGGAATCTCCTGCGCGCCGAGATCGCCGAGGCGTTGCTCGACTTCCGGCGTCACGCCTTTCTCTTCGAGCGCTTCGATCTTGCGCTCCAGCCGTTCGATGTTGTTTTCCTGGCCGCGCCGGACATAGGGATCGGGATGTAGGTTTTCCCTGACCTGCTTCAACTGCTCCCGCTTTTCCCGCAAGTCATGCGCCAGGTCGCGCTGTACCTGCGGCATCAGTTGCTCCTGGCCCAGGCCTTTCATCATGTCGTAGGTGGTCTTCGAGGCGTCGCTGGAGTCGGGGGTGTTGGTCACGACGAACAGGTACAGGTCGCCGGGCACGCCCCGGGCCTTGCGCACCTGCGCAGTCTTCCGCAGGCGCTCGGCGAAGCCGGCATAACGGAAGTACTGGTTTTCCATGTAGACGTAGTCGGTGGCATTGCCCAGGGCCTTGAGATAGTGCTCCAGGATCGAGCGCTCGTCGTCCTGCGGCTGGGTCCGGCAAATCTGCGCGACGCTGTTGCTGGCGGGCGTGGCGATCTTCGGCAGCGGCAAGGCGTCGCGCTCGGCGGTCAGCGATGGCGTCGAGAACCAGCGCTTGTACCACGGCGTCTCGAGGTCCCAGGCCTCGCTGAAGTTGCGGCTGAGGTCGGCCAGCACCGGGCCCTGGACCTGCATGGAGATATCCTGCCAGGGCCCGAACCCGGGATCGCGACCGGCGGCGCGGTCGTCGAACAGGTGGGCGCTGGTGTCCCAGTAGTTACGGTGCATGTTGTGACCCATGACGAAGCCGATGGCCTGCGGGCTGCCATAGTCGACCAGGACCATCTTCTGGTGATGGCTGGCGAACTGGGTGAGTACCAGCAACTGGCCGATGCCCAGGTCGTCGATGCCATCGGCGCGCAGCAGGTGGATCAGGCTTTGCAGTCGCCCGTTGACGAGGCGCACTTGCTCGCCGTTCATCACCGGTCTGGCCGTCTGCTCGAAGTCGCGGGTACGGAACTCGACGTTCTGCAACCCACCGCCGCGTACCGCCTTGAACCAGTCGCGGGTGAATATCTGCCCCCAGGGATCCTGGCGGGTGCCGCCGGAACCGCGCTTGCCGCCGTAGCCCTGGGCCTCGCTGCTGTCGAGAGTGCGCTGGATCTCGGCGTTCTCCGCCTCCAGCTCGGCGATGCGCGCCCGCGCGTGGGCGGCGCCCCGCGGGTCGAAGCTCGGCAGCCTGCCTTCGCGGTGCAGCCGTTCCGAGCGTTCCAGGGCTTCCTGCTGCCGCGCGATGAGGTTGAGGTTATGCTGGCGCCGCTGCTCCAGCCGCAGCACCTCGTTGTCCACTGCGCTGCCGCTGGCGACGCCCGAGCCCGCCCAGGTGCCGCCGGAACCGCCGACGCCGGCCCCGGGGATGGTGTTTTCCTTGAGCCTGGCGAGCTGGTTGCTCCAGACCAGCACCCGCGCCTGCACCCCTTCGCGGCCCTTCGTCTGCAGCAATTCGCCGATTCGCGGTCCGTCGGGGCGTTTGAAACGCATGGCCGGGTCGAAGCCCCAGGTGATGATGTCGATGCTGTGCCGGGCCGCTTCCATCGCCGCATGCACCGCGTCGAAGGCCGCCTGGCCATTGATCAGCGGCTTGATGTGCACACCCGCGCGCGGCGGGTAGAAAGCCTTGTTGGCGAACCAGTCGAGGGTCAGCCGGACGCTGCCGGCCTGTTGCGCGTACAGCTTGAGGGTCTGCGGTTTGTACAGGTCGCTCATGGCGTGGGGTCATCCTTGTCGGCGGCGCCGGGCCGCGAGGCGTCGCGCCGGTAGGCGTCCGGGGCGGAACGCGGCTTGTGCTGGGGCATTTCCGCCCGGTAGTCGCGGAACCCCTGCTGGGCGAGCCGATCGTCGGCCTGCAGTGCGTCCGGCTGGTCGACCATCTCCACTTCGTAGGCGTGGCCATTGGCCGTCTCGATACGATAGGTGCGTTCGCCCGGAAGCGGTTCGAAGCTGATTGCGCCGCCTTCGTCGGCGATGCCCTCCTCCTTGAGGGCACCGTTGGCGTAGAGCCGATACGGTTGCCTGGCCGCCGATGCCACGCCGGGCAACGGACTGAGTTCGAAACGCAGGAGTTTCTGCGGCGCTTCGCCGATCTTCTGGGCGATGGCTCCCAACAAGGCGCCTCCCGCCGCCGCGGAGTCGGCCGCGAGCGGTTGCAGCGGCGACAGCGCGCGAACGCCGCTACCGATGCCGGGGCTGCCGCCGCTGTTGATCATCACCTGGGCGCCGTCAAGGGTGACACCGCCCGGGTCGAGCCTGGCGAAGCTGCCACCGCCCTTTAGGGTCAGCTCCATGCCTGCCTCGATCACTACCTTGTCGCCGGCCTTGAAATGGATCTCGTCGCCCGCCTCGACGAACTGGCCGGTGCCGATCCTCAGGTGCAACGCGTCGGCGACGCTGAGGTGGTCGGCCGCCTTCAGTTCGACCTTGCGGTCGGCGTGGACCGTGCGCTGTTCCTCGGCCCTGAACTCGCTGTAGCTATCGCCCTCGACCGTGTCGTGGCGCTCATGGCCGACGCGGATCTTCTGGTCGTGCTCGATGTTCTCGTCCCAGTCGCGCTGGGCGTGGACGAAGATCTGTTCCTGGCCCTTGCGGTCCTCGATGCGCAGTTCGTTGAAACCGCCGCCGCCGGGGTAGCTGTCGGTCTTGAAAACGCTGCGGGTCTTGTTCTGCGGCAGTTCGTAGGGCACCCGGTTTTCGCTGTGGTAGAGGCAGCCGGTGACCAGCGGCTGATCCGGATCGCCCTCCAGGAAACCCACCAGGACTTCCATGCCCACCCGCGGGATGGCGACGCCGCCATAGCGTTTGCCCGCCCAGTTGGAGGCGACGCGCAACCAGCAACTGGTGTTGTCGTCGGCCTGGCCGAGGCGATCCCAGAAGAACTGCACCTTGACCCGGCCGTATTGGTCGCAGTGAATGGTCTCGCCAGCGGGGCCGGTCACGACCGCTGTCTGGCAGCCCAGCACGTGTGGCTTGGGATGCTCCAGCGGGGGGCGGAAATGCGCGCTCCAGGGAGTGGCGACGAAACGGTTGCGATAGCCCTGGCGGAAATCGCCCCGGCCCTGCGCGACGTCGCTGTCGATCGACTCTTCCAGTACCTGCGGCTGCCGCCCTTCGTGGAGAACCTCGGTAAGCAGCCAGAGATCGTTCCATTCGCCGCGGGGATGCGCGGACAGCGTCAGGAAGTGTCCGCTGAGCAGCGCCGGTTCGTCGCTTTCGCCCCTGGCCTGTAGGTAGTCGGCGCGATGCCGTTCCAGCGCGCGCCGGCTCAGGTGCTTGCCGCGCTCGCGGTGGGTGAAGCGGCCGGGATAGTCGTAGTCCTCCAGGTCCGGTTGCTGCGCCCCGGGCTGCGGGCCATGGGCGGCCTGCATCTGCAACGCGGGTTGCTCGAAGTCGTAGTCGCGCCGGGTAACCCGGCTGGCACGGGTGTCGAAGCGCACGCCGAAGCGCTTGACCACCGGCTGGTCGGCGACCAGCCCGGCGTCCTGCACGTAGGCGACGGGGCGTTGCAGCCGCGGAAAGGAGGTCTGGTCGTCGCCGAAGACCAGCATATGGCCCCGGGCAGAAAACTCATGGTGGTAATGGATGCCTTCCTCCTCGCAGAGCCTGCTGAGGAACGCCAGGTCGGTTTCGTCGTACTGCGTGCAGTATTCGCGGGCCGGGTACGGCGTCGGGCCCAGCTGGAAGCGGTAGGCGTCGGCGAGAATGCCGTGGCCCTCCAGCACCCGACCGATGATTTCCGGCACGCTGAGGCGCTGGAAGATGCGTTGGTCGCTGCACAGCCCCAGGTAGGCCAGGCGCGGCTCCAGGGTCGCGCGATAGCCGGTCAGGCGCTTGCCGGAGTCCCCCTGGGCGATGCTGGTGAGCTGTCCGTGGACCCCTTGCCCGCTCGGCGAAAGGATCAGGAAGGCCGGCTGGTGCAGCAGCGCGTCGAGGTCCAGATCGGATCGCTCGCTGACCAGCTCCAGGTCGAAGCGAAAGGACTGGCTGATGGCTTCGCGACCGCGGAAGGCGAGTACCTGGAAGTCGTGCCGGAGGTTTTCGATGCGAAGGCTGAAGTGCGTCTGGTTGGCGGGGGCGAACATTCACTGTCCTCTTGGAAACGCAGCCGTGCGTTCCTGGCGTATTCGGTTCCGGGCGCGACGCGCCTGCGCCCGCGCGATGGAAATGCTGGCCGAGAGGATAGAGGAGAACAGTTGTGCAACTCTTTGCGCACTCGGCCTCCCGGCCGCATCAACGCTGACCTCAATAAATTTGTAACATAAAATTTCCAGAATGCCGACGCGGACGCCCCACCCCATCCGCGGCATTCACGTCCGCCAGGACGGCCAGGCGTCCGCCGCCTCCGAGCGCCTCAGGCGTAGCGCTCGTGCCCCCAGGCGAGGAGGCTTTCCAGCAGTTCGCGGATGACCGCGCGGGTCGCTTCGGCGAGGTCCGCGCGGTAAGCGAACGGGGCCTGCTCGTCCATGTAGGTGCACTGCGCCAGCTCCAACTGGACGGCATGGACGTGCTGCTCCGGCTGGCCGTAGTGGCGGGTGATGTGGCCGCCCTTGAAGCGCCCGTTGAGCACATGGCTGTAGCCTTCGGCGGCAGCGCAGACCGCCTCCAGGCGGGCCGCCAGCGCTGGATCGCAACTGGCGCCGGCGTTGGTGCCGAGATTGAAGTCGGGCAGTCGGCCGTCGAACAGGTGCGGCACGTGGGAACGGATCGAGTGGGCGTCCCAGAGCAGCGCGTAGCCGAACTCGGCCTTCAGCCGCGCCAGTTCCTCGGCGATGGTCCGGTGGTAGGGCGTCCACACTTCGGCCAGGTAGCGCATGCGTTCCTCGGCAGACGGCGCCATGCCTTCGCGGTAGAGCGGCCGGCCGTCGAACAGGGTGTCCGGATACAGGCCGGTAGTGGCGGTGCTGTACAGCGGCTTGTCGTCGGAAGGGCGGTTGAGATCGACTACATAGCGCGAATAGTGGGCAGCCAGGGTGCTGGCGCCCAGTTCCTCGGCGAAATCGTAGAGCCGGGGAATGTGCCAGTCGGTATCGGTCAGCGCCCGCGCCTCCTCCACCAGGCCGGCGTCCACCGCCGGGGTCAGGCGCGTGCCGGGGTGCGGCATGCTGATCAGTAGCGGCACGCGGCCGCGCTTGAAACTCAGGACTTCATCCACGGTATACCTCCTCGGCGTGGCGAATGACGCGTTTCGGCAGATCGCCGCCCAGCCAGTAGGCCAGCTCCGCCGGACGCTCGATGTCCCAGGCGACGAAGTCGGCCAGCTTGCCGACCTCCAGGCTGCCGTGGCGGGCTTCCAGCCCCAGCGCCTGGGCGGCGTGCAGGGTGACACCGGCCAGCGCCTCCTCCGGGGTCAGGCGGAACAGGGTACAGGCCATGTTCAGCATCAGGCGCAACGACAGCGCCGGCGAGGTGCCGGGATTGAGATCGCTGGCAATGGCCATGGCCACGCCGTGCCGGCGCAGGGCATCGATCGGCGGCAGCTGGGTCTCGCGCAGCAGGTAGAAGGCGCCCGGCAGCAGCACCGCGACGGTGCCCGCCTCGCCCATGGCGCGGGCGTCGTCCTCGGTCATGTACTCCAGGTGGTCGGCCGACAAAGCCCGGTAGCGCGCCGCCAGGCTGGAACCGTGCAGCGAGGATAGCTGCTCGGCGTGCAGCTTCACCGGCAGGCCCAGCTCGCGGGCGGCGATGAATACCCGCTCGACCTGCGCCGGGGAAAACGCCAGGTGCTCGCAGAAGGCGTCCACCGCGTCCACCAGTCCCTCTCCGGCCAGCGCGGGGAGCATCGTCGAGCAGATATGCTCGATGTAGTCGTCGGCGCGCCCGGCGTATTCCGGCGGTAGCGCATGGGCGGCCAGGCAGGTGCTGCGCACGGTCGCCGGCAGGCGTTCGCCGAGGCGGCGGATGACTCGTAGCATCTTGCGTTCGCTGGCCAGGTCGAGGCCGTAGCCGGACTTGATCTCCAGCGCCGTCACGCCGTCGCGCAGCAAGGGGTCCAGGCGCTTGCGCGCGCTGGCCAGCAATTCTTCCTCGCTGGCCTCGCGGGTGGCGCGTACGGTGCTGGCGATACCGCCGCCGGCGGCGGCGATCTCGGCGTAGCTGACGCCCTCCAGGCGCTGCTCGAATTCGCCGCTGCGGTTGCCGCCGAACACCGCGTGGGTGTGGCAGTCGATCAACCCCGGGGT
Organism: Pseudomonas sp. HMSC067G02; assembly: GCF_001813485.1. Lineage (NCBI taxonomy): Bacteria > Pseudomonadati > Pseudomonadota > Gammaproteobacteria > Pseudomonadales > Pseudomonadaceae > Pseudomonas > Pseudomonas sp. HMSC067G02. The sequence goes on along the minus strand of NZ_KV812624.1, from coordinate 41,095 downwards.
CAGCCAGGCGCCATCGAGGTCGATGCGTTCGGCGTAGTCGTCGGGCGGCAGTTCGGCGCGCGGGCCGATCCAGTGGATCAGCGGACCGTCGGTGACCAGGGCGGCGTCCTCGACGATCGAGTACTTGCCGCCCTTGAGGGTGGCGGCATGGCAATGCTGCCAGAGTCGTTTCATTGCAGGTCTCCTATGCTCGCGGCCAGCCGGGCGAGACTCTTCCGTTCGCCGAGGATGGCCGCCGCGCTGGCGATGTCGGGAGCCAGCCAGCGGTCGGTGTCGTACGCGGGCACGCGCTCGCGCAGGATGCCCCAGGCCGCCGCGGTGCCCTGGCCGAAGCGTTGCGGGGCGAGGAATTCGAAGGCCTGGGCGGCCAGCAGGTACTCGATGGCGAGGATCCGCCGGAGGTTCTCCAGGGCCCTGCCAAGCTTGAGCGCGGCACTGGTGCCGAGGCTCAGGTGGTCCTCCTGGAGCGCCGAGGTGACGAAGTTGTCGACCACCGCCGGCTGCGCCAGCTGGCGATTCTCGCCGGCCAGGGAGGCGGCGACGTACTGGGTGATCATCATCCCCGAGTTGACTCCCGGCTTGCCCACCAGGAACGCCGGCAGGCCGCTGACCAGCGGGTTGACCAGGCGATCCAGGCGCCGCTCGGCGACCCCGCCCAGCTCGGCCACGGCGATCGCCAGCAGGTCGGCGGCCATCGCCACCGATTCGCCGTGGGGATTGGCCTGGGATACCACCCGGTAGGCCTCCGGCGTACCCAGCAGCAGCGGGTTGTCGGTGGCCGAGTTGAGTTCGGTCTCTATCTGCCGCGCCGCGTGGGCCAACTGGTCACGGCAGGCGCCATGGATCTGCGGTATCGAGCGGATGCTCAGGGCATCCTGGGTGCGGATGCCGCGGGCGTTCTCCAGCACCTGGCTGCCAGCCAGCAAGGCCCGCAGATTGGCGGCGACCCGCTGCATCCCGGGATGCGGCTTGAGCGCAACGATCTCGGCGTCGAACGCCGCCAGTTGGCCGCGCAGGGCCTCGAAGCTCATCGCCCCGATCACGTCGGCCCACTGCGCCAGGCGCTGCGCGTCGTCCAGGGCCAGGCAGGCGAGGCCGGTCATGCACGGCGTGCCGTTGACCAGGCAGAGCCCGTCCTTGGCTCCCAGGCGCACCGTCGCCAGGCCTTCCGCCGCCAACGCGGCGGCGGCCGGCACGACGCTGCCGCGGTAGCTGACCTCGCCGATGCCGAGCAGGGCGATGCCGACGTGCGCCATGTGGGTCAGGTAGCCCACCGAGCCCTGGGCCGGCACCTGCGGGGTAATCCCGTGGTTGAGCAGCGCCAGCAGCCCTTCCACCAGCGAACGGTCGAGCCCGGACTTGCCCTGGCTGTAGTTGGCGACGGCGGCACAGATGATCGCCCGGGTCTGTTCGTCGCGCAGCGGCTCGCCGACCCCGCAGGCATGGCTGAGCAAGGTGTTGCGCGACAGCTCGGCGAGCTGCTCGCCTTCCAGCAGGACGTCGCACAGCGCGCCGAGGCCGGTACTGATGCCGTAGGCACGCTCGCCATTGGCGACGATACGGCAGACGATGGCGCGGGCGTTGTCGATCCGTGCCCAGGCCGCCGCCGACAGTTCCAGGCGCGCACCGTGCCGGGCCACCGCGACCAGTTCCTGCCAACGCAGCGGACCGTCGCCGAACACGACGCTCGGTAGGTCGCTCATAGGTTCGCCACCCGCCGCTGGACGAAGCGGTCGACGTAGTCGTCGGCCGGCTGGTGGAGGATTTCCCGTGGTGTGCCGACCTGGATCAGTTGGCCGTCCTTGAGGATCGCGATGCGGTTGCCGATGCGTACCGCCTCGTCGAGGTCGTGGGTGATGAAGACGATGGTCTTGTGCAGGGTTTTCTGCAGTTCCAGCAACTGGTCCTGCATGTCCGCGCGGATCAACGGGTCGAGGGCGCTGAAGGCCTCGTCCATGAGGATGATCTCGGTGTCGGCGGCCAGCGCGCGGGCCAGGCCGACGCGCTGGCGCATGCCGCCGGAAAGCTGGTGCGGATAGGACTTCTCGTAGCCCTTCAGGCCCACCGTGGCGATCCAGTGCAGGGCCCGCTCGTGACACTGCGCCCGGCTTTCGCCGCGAACCTTCAGGCCGTAGGCGACATTGTCGAGCACGCTCTTGTGCGGCAGCAGGCCGAAACTCTGGAACACCATGCTGATCTTGCGCCGGCGGAATTGCCGGAGGGCTTCCATGTCGTAGCGCAGGATGTCCTCGCCATCCACCAGTATCTCGCCGCTGGTGGGGTCGATCAGGCGGTTGAAATGGCGCACCAGGGTCGACTTGCCGGAACCCGACAGGCCCATGATCACGAAGATCTCGCCAGCACCGATGGTCAGCGACAGGTCGTTGACGCCGACCACGCAGCCGGTCTGCGCCAGCACTTCGGCCTTGCTGCGTCCCTGGCGGATCAGCGCCAGCGCGGCATCGGCGCGCGGGCCGAAGATCTTGAACACGTTCTTCACTTCGATCTTGTTCATCTGCGCACCGCTCATTTGCTCGTCTCGTGCCGGGAACGGCCGTAGGCCTGGGTGATGCGGTCGATCACCACCGCGAGGATGACGATCGCCAGGCCGGCTTCCAGGCCCTTGCCCACGTTCAGCGTCTGGATGCCCACCAGTACGTCTTCGCCGAGGCCGCGGGCGCCGATCATCGAAGCGATCACCACCATCGACAGGGCCATCATGGTGGTCTGGTTGATCCCCGCCATGATGCTCGGCAGGGCCAGCGGCAACTGCACGCCGAACAGCTGCTGCCAGCGGTTGGCGCCGAAGGCGTTGACCGCCTCCATCACCTCGCTGTCGACCTGGCGGATGCCCAGGTCGGTGAGGCGGATCAGCGGCGGCGCGGCATAGATCACGGTGGCGAAGATCGCCGGCACCTTGCCCAGGCCGAACAGCATCAGCACCGGGATCAGGTACACGAAGCTGGGCATGGTCTGCATGATGTCCAGCAGCGGCATCAGTACCGCGCGCAGGCGGTTGCTGCGCGCGGCGAGGATGCCCAGGGGGATGCCGATCAGCACCGAGATGAAGGTCGCCACCAGCATCAGCGCGAGGGTCTGCATCAGCTTGTCCCAGAGGCCGACGGCGCCGACCAGGAACAGCAGGCCGGTGATCACCAGGGTCGGCAGCAGGCGCCGGGTGGCGTGCCAGGCGATCGCCGCGACGATCGCCAGCAATAGCCACCAGGGCGTGGCGCGGAGCAGCCCTTCGAGGTTGACGATGGCCCACAGCAGGGTGTCGGAGATCTTGCGGAACAGGTCGCCGTAGTTGGTCACCAGGGCGTCGACCCAAGCGTTGACCCAGTCGGCGATGGAAAATGTCAGGCGTTCGGGAAACATGGTCTGCTCTCGTCGGTCGTGGGTTCAGAGTGCCGCTTCGATCTTCTTCGCCGCGTCCTCGTCGACCCAGGCGTGCCAGACCTCGGGGTGCTCCTTGAGGAACTCGCGCGCCAGGCGCGCTGCATCGATCCTGTCCTTGGCCATCCGCGCCAGGTCGCTGTTCAGCAGCTCCGCCGGCAGGTTGACCTTCTCCAGCACCGCCACCAGCTCCGGCGCCTGGTCGTGGAAGGTCCGCGACAGGCCGACCTGGATCCTGATGCGCTTGTCGACGCCGGGCCTTTCCTCCAGGCGCACCAGGTCGGCGCGGCCCATCAGCGGCGTCGGCGACCAGTAGTAGAACAGGATAGGCTCGCCGCGCCGATAGCTCGACAGCACCGCCGCGTCCAGTGCCGGGCCGGTGCCCGGACGGAAATTGGTGAACGTCTCCTCCAGGCCGTAGCTTTTCAGCATCTCGCTGTTCTCCAGCTCGCAGGTCCAGCCGGCCGGGCAATTGTAGAAGCGTCCCTTGCCCGGCTCTTCCGGGTCGCGGAAGACCTCGGCGTACTGCGCCAGGTCGGCGATAGAGCGCAGCTTCGGCGCCTTCGCCTCGAGCTTGCGCTGCGGGTCGCCCTCGATCACGTAGCGCGGCACGTACCAGCCCTCCACCGCGCCGACGATGGGTTCGCCGACGCCGACCACCTTGCCGGCGGCGGCGGCCTTGTTCCAGGCGTCGCTGCGGCCGATCCACTCCTCGGCGAAGACCTGGATGTCATTGGTGCTCAGCGCCTGCTCCATGGTGATCGAGTTGCCCGGCAGGCTGTCGGTGGTACAGCCGTAGCCCTTGGCCAGGACGAACTGCATCAGCTCGGTGAGCAGGGTCCCGCTCTCCCAGTTCAGCCCGGCGAACTTCACCGCCTTGCCGGACTCGCACCAGCCTTCCGCCTGGGCGCCCGCCGCGGCGGCGAGCAGGCCGAAGGCACAGAGAACACTCAACATCGACTTCTTGTATCGCATGGTTCGACGCTCCAGATGCACGATTGGGAAAGGCAGTTGGAAAACCTGCGGGCCGCGCCCGGGGGAACGGCCTCGATCGTTGTTATTGGCCGGCGGCTCAGGCCGCCGTCGGTTCCGTCACAGCCCTCCCTGGGCCTGAAGCACGCCATGCGCGGCATCGCCCTTCGGCCTGACCCAGCGCCGGTAGGCGATCACCAGCACGGCGATCCAGATAGCCCCGACCCACAGGGCCGGGCGGGTGTCCGGGAAATAGCCGAGCACCACGAAGATGAACAGCATGAAGACGATCGCCGCCGCCGGCGCGAATGGCCACAGCGGCACCGGGAACTTCAGCGCGGCGACCTGGCGCGGCCCCATGCGCCGGCGCATGCCGACCTGGGCCAGGAGGATCATCAGCCAGACCCACACGGTGGCGAAGGTGGCGATGGAAGCGATCAGCAGGAATACGCTCTGCGGGATCAGGTAGTTCAGCGCCACGCCGAGCAGCAGGGCCACCGCCATCAGCAACACGGTCATCCACGGCACGCCGTGCCGCGACACCCGCGAGAAGCCGACCGGCGCCTGGCCCTGGCGGGCCATGCCGTAGAGCATGCGACCGGCGCCGAAGATGTCGCTGTTGATCGCCGAGATCGCCGCGGTGATCACCACGACATTGAGGATCGCCGCGGCCGACTCGATCCCCAGGCCGTCGAAGATCTGCACGAAGGGACTGCCGTTGCTGCCGATCTGCTGCCAGGGGAAGATCGCCATCAGCACGAACAGGGTCAGCACGTAGAACAGCAGGATGCGCAGCGGCACCGCATTGATCGCCCGCGGGATCACCCGCTGCGGGTCCTGCGCTTCGCCGGCGGTGATGCCGATGATCTCGATGCCGCCGAAGGCGAACACCACCACCGACAGCGAGGCGACCAGCCCGGCCCAGCCGTTGGGCAGGAAGCCGCCGTGCTGCCACAGGTTGTGCACGCCGGTGGCGGACGTCGCCGCGCCGTCCAGGCTGAAGCCGAAGAACATGATGCCGAGCCCGGCGAGGATCATCGCGACGATGGCGCCGACCTTGACCAGCGACAGCCAGAACTCCAGCTCGCCGAAGACCTTGACATGGCAGAGGTTCAGCCCGCCGATGAACAGCACGATGGACAGTACCCAGATCCAGCGCGGCACGTCGGGAAACCAGAACCCCATGTAGATGCCGAACGCGGTGACATCGGCGAGGCAGACGATGATCATCTCGAAAGCGTAGGTCCAGCCGGTGACGAACCCGGCCAGGGGGCCGAGATAGCTGCTGGCGTAATGGCCGAACGAGCCGGACACCGGCTCGTGCACCGCCATCTCGCCGAGCGCGCGCATCACCATGTACACCGCCGCGCCGGCGACCAGGTAGGCCAGCAGCACCGCCGGCCCGGCCATCTGGATGGCCGATGCGGAACCGTAGAACAGACCGGTGCCGATCGCCGACCCCAGTGCCATGAAACGAATATGACGGGCGTTCAGCCCGCGCCGAAGCCCCGTGTCGTGCGTCATCCCTCGGCTCTCCTGTTGTTGTTCTTGCTGGAGCGCCCCGGCCGAGCGGCCGGGGGCGGGTATCAAAGGCTCGGCAACAGCCGGGCCGGCAGCAGCGCGTTCAGGCAACCGCTGGCGAGCAACTGGCTGGCGGCCTCGATGTCAGGGGCGAAGAAGCGATCCTCCTGGTAGTACGGCACCTTGTCGCGCAGCAGGCGGCGAGCCTGCTCCAGCTTCGGCGAACTCTTCAGGCCCTCACGGAAGTCCAGGCCCTGGCAGGCGCCCAGCCATTCCACGGCGAGAATCCCGCAGACGTTCTCGGCCATCGCCCAGAGCCGTTTGCCGGCGTTCGGCGCCATCGACACGTGGTCTTCCTGGTTGGCCGAGGTCGGCAGGCTGTCGACGCTGGCCGGATGGGCCAGGGCCTTGTTGTCGCTGGCCAGCGCGGCGGCGGTGACCTGGGCGATCATGAAGCCGGAGTTGACCCCGCCGTTGGCCACCAGGAACGGCGGCAACTGCGACATGTGCATGTCCATCATCAGCGAGATGCGCCGTTCCGACAGCGAACCGATCTCGGCCAACGCCAGGGCCAGGTTGTCGGCGGCCATCGCCACCGGTTCGGCGTGGAAGTTGCCGCCGGAGATCACGTCGCCCTCGGCGGCGAATACCAGCGGGTTGTCGGACACCGCGTTGGCTTCGATCTCCAGCACCTCGGCGGCCTGGCGCATCTGGGTCAGGCAGGCGCCCATCACCTGCGGCTGGCAACGCAGCGAATAGGGGTCCTGGACCTTGTCGCACTTCTCATGGGAACGCGCCACCTCGCTGCTGGCGGTGAGCAGGTCGCGATAGGCCGCGGCCACGTCGATCTGCCCACGCTGGCCGCGCGCGGCGTGGATGCGCGCATCGAACGGCGCCCGCGAACCGAGCATGGCCTCGACGCTGAGCCCGCCGCAGACGGTGGCGGCGGCGAACAGGTCCTCGGCCTCGAACAACCCGCGCAGCGCGTAGGCGGTGGACACCTGGGTACCATTGAGCAGGGCCAGGCCTTCCTTCGCCGCCAGGGTCAGCGGCTCCAGCCCGGCCACCGCCAGCGCCTCGGCGGCCGGCAGCCACTCACCGCGATGGCGCGCCCGGCTTTCGCCGATCAGCACCAGCGACATGTGCGCCAGCGGCGCCAGGTCGCCGGACGCACCCACCGAGCCTTTCAGCGGGATGTGCGGATAGACCTCGGCGTTGATCAGCGCGATCAGCGCGTCGATCACCTTGCGGCGGATGCCGGAGAACCCGCGCGCCAGGCTGTTCACCTTGAGCAGCATGACCAGCCGCACCATGGCGTCGTCCAGCGCCTCGCCGACGCCGGCGGCATGGGACAGGACGATGGAGCGCTGGAGCTTCTCCAGGTCGGCCGGGGAGATCCGCGTCGAGGCCAGCAGGCCGAAACCGGTATTGATGCCGTAGGCGGTGCGGCCCTCGGCGATGATGTTCTCGACACAGGCGACGCTGGCGGCGACCGGCGCGTCGGCGCTGGGATCCAGGCTCAGGCGCACGGGGGCCAGGTAGGCTTGGCGCAGGTCGGCCAGGGTCAGCTGGCCGGGTTTCAGATGCAGGCTCATCGAAGGCTCCTTGTTCGGTTCGGCGGGCTCGGCAGCGCCGTCCGCCAGCGGCGTTTCATGGGATTGAAGGCGGCCGCGCCGCCCTGGAAATTCGTCTCAGGCCCCGTGCGCGGGACGTTCGAAGGCGCCGGGATCGGCCGGCAGGATCATTCGCGCCGGGGCCTGGCGCGTGGCCTTGCGCCGCGCCACCAGGTAGTAGAGGACCGCCGGCACCAGCAAGCCGATGATCCAGGAGATATCCACGCCGCCGAGGTGCTCGACCATCGGTCCGGTGTACAGCGTGGTCGCCAGGAACGGCATCTGCACCAGCACGCCGAGGGTATAGACGGCGATTCCCGGCAGGTTCCAGCGACCGTAGCGGCCGTCGGGGTCGGCCAGCGCGGGCACGTCATAGCGCTCGCGGGTGATGAAGTAGTAGTCGACCAGGTTCACCGCGCTCCACGGGGTGAAGAAGGTCAGCAGGAACAGGATGAAGGACTTGAACGCAGCGAGGAACGAGTGCTGGCCGAGCAGCGCGATGAGCGTCGAGGCGCCGACGATCGCGAGGACGAAGAACAGGCGTTGCACGCGGGTGATCTCCAGTTGACCGCGTACGCTGCTGATGATGGTCGCGATGCACATGAAGCTTCCGTAGGAGTTCAGCGTGGAAATGGTCACCTTGCCGAAGGCGATGCTGAAGTAGAGCAGTGCGGCGACGGTCCCGCTGCTGCCCAGGCCGACGATGTAGGCCACCTCGCGGCCGGCGAACTGGCCGTTGGCCAGGGCTGCGGAGAACACCCCGAGGACCATCGAGGCCTGGGCGCCGAGCACCGAGCCGAGGCCGACGGCGAGGAAGGTCTTCCACGACGAGGTGGACGCCGGCAGGTAGCGTGAATAGTCGGCCACGTAGGGGCCGAAGGCGATCTGCCAGGACGCCGCCAGGGACACCGCGAGGAGGAACGAGGCCCAGCTGAAGTGGCGGATGGCGAGCAGATCGCCGATGTCGCTGAGCAGCATCAGGCGGCTGAACAGGTAGACGAAGGCGATGATGCCGAGGACGCTGGCGATCCGCCCGATGATGTGGATGACGCGATAGCCGAGCACCGTCACCAGGACGATGAAGGCGGCGAAGATGAAGATCCCGGCGCTGTCGCTGAGCCCGGTGAGCTGGCCGATGGCCTGGCCGGAAAGCACCGTGCCGGTGGCGGTGAAGCCCAGGTACATCAGGCACACCAGGGCGATCGGGATGCAGGCGCCGTAGACGCCGAACTGCACCCGGCTGGAAATCATCTGCGGCAGCCCCAGGCGCGGCCCCTGCGCGGCGTGCAGGGCCATCACCGCACCGCCGAGGAGCTGGCCGATGAGCAGGCCGACCAGCGACCAGAACACGTCGCCGCCGAGGACCACGGCGAGGGCGCCGGTGACGATGGCGGTGATTTGTAGATTAGCCCCCAGCCAGAGGGTGAACTGGCTGTAGAGGCGACCGTGACGCTCGTTCGCCGGGATGTAGTCGATCGAGCGCCGTTCGATCAGTGGCTTGCTGTCGCTGCCCTGGGTCATGCTGCTGTACTCCGCTGCGGCTCGCGCGCCGCCATTCTTGTTGTGGCCTGGTCGGGACAGTGGGCGGCCGCCCCCACGCCCCGCCGGCGTGGAGGCGGTTTCCGAGGTCAGCGCTGGGCGGTGATCATCGGCAGGTTCAGGCCCTGCTCCTTCGCGCAATCGATGGCGACCTGGTAGCCGGCGTCGGCGTGCCGCATCACCCCGGTCCCCGGGTCGTTGGTCAGCACGCGGGCGATGCGTTCGGCGGCCTCGTCGCTACCGTCGCAGACGATCACCATCCCGGAGTGCTGGGAGAAGCCCATGCCCACGCCGCCGCCGTGGTGCAGCGAGACCCAGGTGGCGCCGCTGGCGGTATTCAGCAGGGCGTTCAGCAGCGGCCAGTCGGACACCGCGTCGGAGCCGTCCTGCATGGCCTCGGTCTCGCGGTTGGGGCTGGCCACCGAGCCGGAGTCGAGGTGGTCGCGGCCGATGACGATCGGCGCGGACAGCTCGCCGCTGCGCACCATCTCGTTGAAGGCCAGGCCGAGCTTGGCGCGCAGCCCCAGGCCAACCCAGCAGATGCGCGCCGGCAGGCCCTGGAAGCTGATGCGCTCGCGGGCCATGTCCAGCCAACGGTGCAGGTGGGCATCGTCGGGGATCAGTTGCTTGACCTTGGCGTCGGTCTTGTAGATGTCCTGCGGGTCGCCCGACAGCGCGGCCCAGCGGAACGGACCGATGCCGCGACAGAACAGCGGGCGGATGTAGGCCGGGACGAAGCCGGGGAAATCGAAGGCATTGGCCACCCCCTCTTCCTTGGCCATCTGGCGGATGTTGTTGCCATAGTCGAAGGTCGGCACGCCCTGCTGCTGGAACGCCAGCATGGCCCGCACGTGTACCGCCATGGACTGCTTGGCGGCCTTGACCACGGCGGCCGGGTCGGTCTGCGCGCGGTCGCGGTACTCTTCCCAGCTCCAGCCGGCCGGCAGGTAGCCGTTGAGCGGATCATGGGCGCTGGTCTGGTCGGTGACCATGTCCGGGCGTACGCCGCGGCGAACCAGTTCCGGAAGGATCTCGGCGGCATTGCCCAGCAGGGCGATGGAGATGGCCTTGCCTTCGGCGGTGTAGCGCTGGATCCGCGCCAGGGCGTCGTCCAGGTCCTTGGCCTGCTCGTCGACGTAGCGACTGCGCAGGCGGAAGTCGATGCGGCTCTGCTGGCACTCGATGTTCAGCGAACAGGCGCCGGCCAGGGTCGCCGCCAGCGGCTGGGCGCCGCCCATGCCGCCAAGGCCGGCGGTAAGCACCCAGCGGCCCTTGAGGTTGCCGTCGTAATGCTGGCGGCCAGCCTCGACGAAGGTTTCGTAGGTGCCCTGGACGATGCCCTGGCTGCCGATGTAGATCCACGAACCGGCGGTCATCTGGCCATACATCGCCAGGCCCTTGGCGTCCAGTTCGTTGAAGTGTTCCCAGGTCGCCCAGTGCGGCACCAGGTTGGAGTTGGCGATCAGCACCCGCGGCGCGTTGGCGTGGGTCTTGAACACGCCGACCGGCTTGCCGGACTGTACCAGCAGGGTCTCGTCGTCGTTCAGTTGCTTGAGGGTCTCGACGATCCTGTCGTAGCACTCCCAGTTGCGCGCGGCGCGGCCGATGCCGCCGTAAACCACCAGTTCCCTGGGGTTCTCCGCGACCTCCGGGTCGAGGTTGTTCATCAGCATGCGCAACGGCGCTTCGGTCAGCCAGCTCTTGGCGGTCAGCGTAGTGCCGCGCGGGGCGCGGATTTCAATATCGCGGAATTTGCTCGGGGTGGTCACGGCAGGCTCCTGGGCGTGGCGTTCAACGGGCGGCGCCCCGCGAGGGTGCGCCTGAATTCGGGGACGAAGCAGAGGTCGGGCTGGGTCTACCGAACACATCTATGCTTGTACATACAAGTATAAGCAAAGGAAGGGCCAATTCTGCCGTCACGCCCTCCGGCGATATCTGCACACCCCCGTGAATCTCATTCAACACGTTGATTTTTCTGGAGTTAAGAATTAGCGAAGGTGGCCTCTTCTCCGGAAAAAGGAACCTGCCGGAACGGCCCTGGATGCATGTGTTCGAAGCGTGCGCGCACCGGTTTGGGGCCTTCGGTAACACCGTTCAGCGCAATTGCGGGTAACCCCAGCCCTGCGCCTGACGCTCGTAGTCGAGGAGAATCCGGTAATGCTCCTCGCCGGCCGGGAGGAAGCTTTTCAGCGCCAGTGTCGCGGCCAGGTGCGGGCACTCGATCAGCGTCAGGTTCAGCGCTTCGAACAGCTCGCGGCGTTGCGCCGCGCTCCAGTGCAGCGAGGTGATCAGCGGCAAGGCCGGGCTCGGCGCGCTGCGCCCGAGCACGCGCAGGCCGTCCAGGCGCTCCGGTGCGTGGCGTTGCAGGTAGCCGAAGGTCACTGCATCCACCGAGGTCAGCTCGACCTCACCCGCGGCCACCATCGCCAGGCTGCGCAGGTGGCCGCCGCTGATGCGCACTTCGGCGAAGAACGCCGAGTCTCGCCCCAGCGGCGCCAGCGCATGGCGCAGCAGGTTCATGCCGCTGTTGGAGTCGTGGTCGTTGAGCGCCAGGCGGGTATTGCGGAAGTCGCCGAGGCGCTGGCGCGCCTGTCCTTCAGCGGCGACGAACAGACTGCAATGCTCGCCGGGAGCGCAATCGGGCAAGTCGTAGCTGGGCACCGCGAGCACCGCCACCTGGCCGCGCAACTGGGTCATCAGCGGATAGCCGCAGGTCTGCGCGAACAGCAGGTTAGGCTGTCGCCACTGCACCGCCAGATCGGCGGCGGCCGGCGCGTAACGGCGCACGCCCAGGCGCCGGCAGACCTCGCCGATGAAGGTTGCGCCGGCCTGCCTGACGCAGTCCGGCTCGACATACATGTCCAGCGCCGCCACCACCGGGGTATCGATCATGCTCTCGTCCGCCTGCCTTCAATGCTCGGGATGCACCGGCGCATCCACCGGCCGCCAACCGTGGCGCCGCCATAGACGACCATAGCCGGGCAGGTGGAAATCGCCACTGCGTCGCCGGTAGGCACGGCGGCTTGCGTTATACACGCGCGGCAGCAGGTACCAGGGCAGGCCCGGCAGATCGTGGTGGACCAGATGCAGGTTGTTGTTGAGGAACAGCAGCCGCCACGGCCACCCCGCCTCGACCAGCACGCTGCGCTGCGCCGGCTCGCGGGCCGGACGGTGCTCGTAGAAAGAGCGCAGCATGCTCAGGCCGAGGGCCGGATAGGCCACCGCCGGCAGGTATAGCCAGGGCGGGATACCCGCCCAGCGCCAAAGCCCGGCCAGCAACCCGCCCAGCAGCACGGCATGCAGGCCCCACAGGCGCCAGGCGGCGCCCTCTCCCTGGCGCAACCGCGAACCCTCCAGGCGCGCCATCGCCGCCAGGGCCAGCAGCGGGCCGAGGGTGGCGCGACCGAGCAGGGTCTTGTCCAGGCAGAGCCAGCGCCGCCGCCAGGAGCCCAGGCGCGGCCATTCGGACAGACTGACGTAGCGACTCTCGGGGTCCAGCCCCGGGTAGGTCAGTTGCTCGTCGCGGTGGTGCCGCAAGTGGCTGTCACGGTACAGCGGATAGGGATACCAGACGGCCAGCGGCAGGTAGCCGAGCACGGCGTTGAACCTCGGCCAGCGGGTCGGGTGGCCATGGATCAGCTCATGCTGCAACGACATGTAGAGGGAGGCGAACGGCACCAGCCCCGCCAGCACCGGCCAGCCCCAATGCCGATACTGGCTGGCGAGCAGTGCCCAACCGCCGTACAGGCAGGCGATCAGCAGCCAGGTCGGCCATTCGCTGCGCGCCTGGAAGGTATCCTGGAGCCGCCGCACCAGGGTGCGCTGACGCCCGCTCAGGTAGTGCGCCATGAAGGCTGGCGAGGCTTACTTCAGGGAGGTATCGAGGCGCGCGGCGACTTCGGCCGGCACCCAGTGGCTCCAGATTTCGCGATGCTGGCGAAGGAACTGCGCACGCACCTCGCCGACCTCGCGATGATTCTGCGCCATGTCGGCGAGCAGCTCGTTGAACAGCGGCAAGGGGATCTCGACCTTGCGGAACAGCTCGACCAACGCCGGCGCCTTGTCATGGAAATCGCGGGAAACGCCAATGGTGATCTTCGCCGGCAACGAGCGGGAACCGATGGGGTCGGGGTTCTTCGGATCGGACAGGGTGGCCCAGGCCTTCTCGCTGAACGGCGGCTCTTCCAGTTGCACCAGCTTGAAACGGCCCATCAACGGAGTCGGCGACCAATAGTAGAAAAGCACCGGCTCACCGCGCCGGAAGGCCGCACTGATCGCCGCATCCAGCGCCGGGCCGGTGCCGGTGCGGAAGTTCGTGTAGCTGTCCTGCAACCTGTAGGCCTTGAGCTTCTGGCTGTTGACGATCTCGCAGGTCCAACCGGTCGGGCAGTTGTAGAAACGCCCCTTGGCGGGCTCCTCGGGATCGCGGAACAGCGCCTTGTAGCGCGGCAGGTCGGCGACCGACCTCAACTCCGGCGCCTTCGCCTCGATGCCTCGTTGCGGGTCGCCCTTGACCAGGTACTCCGGCACCCACCAGCCCTCGGTGGCGCCCTTCACCGTCTCGCCGACGGAGAACACCTCGCCCGCCTCCTCCGCCGCGCGCCACACCGGGCTACGCCCGGCCCATTGCTCCCCGGTGACCTGGATATCGTTCTGGCGCAGGGCGTTTTCCATGGTCACGGTATTGCCCGGCAGCGCGTCGGTCTCGCAGCCGTAGCCTTTTTCCAGTACGTAGCGCAACAGGTCGGTGGTGAACATGCCGCTTTCCCAGTTCAGCCCGGCGAACACCACTTTGCCCGGGTACGGGCATTCCGCCGCGACGGCGGTCTGGCTGGCGAGGCTGGCGCCCAGGGCGAGGACGGCGAGGATCTGGCGAAGCGGGGGCATGCGGGTCTCCCGGTTGGAGTCGGACGGCATGCGGAACTATATAGGCATTAAAAATATTGGATTAATAACGTTTGGTTCTTTTGATAGACAAAAGCGCCTACCCTTTCGGTGTAGACGCTTTTTCCTGGCGGCGCCGGCGAATCACAGCGAATCGAGTTCCACCGCACAGACCCACGCCGGCTCGTGTGCCGTCAGGCGCCAATGCTGCAAGCCCTGCAGTCCCTCGGCGCACAGGCAGTCGTGGGCAGCCAGTTGCCCGCGAGGTTGCCCTTGCAAGGAAATCGCTACCCCGCCCTGCTGGGCGAAGAGCAGCAGCGTGCTCGCCGTGCCGTGCCAGTCCAGCTCGCCCTCGACCCGCAGCCATTGCAGGCGCGCGCGATGGCGCCGGGGCGCATAGATCAGGTTGAAGTCGCGGATAGCTCCATCGAGCAGGGTGCAGTGCACCTCGCTGTCGCCGGAAAAGGCGAAGGCCTGCCGCGCGCGTAGCGGCGCGGATTCCGCACCATCCACCCGCAGGCGCATGCCGCCGCCCTCCAGCACGCTGATGATCCGCTGGTAACCGGCGAAGCGGGAGAAGCCGCCGGACTCGCCGACATCGGCGATCGACAGGCGCCAGCCGAAGCCGTCCAGGCCGTCGCCGCCGTCGCGGGCGATCTCCTCGGTGGAGCCGGCGCCGTTCTTCCACGGCATTCTCGGGTAGTCGACGGCGCGCAGGATGCGGAATTCGCTCATGAGCTGAAGCGTCCTTCCAGACGGTGGCGGGAACCCGGGTGCAGCAGCCGCGCTGCGGTCACCGCGACACGCCCGGACCAGGTGCGGCGGCGGATCAGCAGGCACGGCTCGCCGCGTTCGATCTGCAACAGCTTGCACTCGGCCGGCTCGGCGAGGATCGCCTCGACCACATGCTCGCCCTCGGTGAGCGGCGCCACCTGGGTCAGGTAGGCATAGGGCGTTTGCCGGGTGAAATCCTGCTTGAGGTAGTCCGGCGCCACCGCGGCGTTCACGTAGCGGTCCTCGATCTGCACCGGGATATCGTTCTCGTAGTGCACGATCAGCGAGTGGAACACCCGCTGGCCTTCGCGCACGTCCAGTGCCAGGGCGCGCTCGGGGCCGGCGACCTCCTCGCCGAGGGTGATCACCTGGCAACGATGGCGATGCCCGCGGGCCGCGATCTCGTCGGCGATGTTGTGCACCTCGAACAGCGCCGACTGGCCCTTGGGCTCGGCGACGAAGGTTCCTACCCCCTGCATGCGCACCAGCAGGCCGTCGCTGGTCAGTTCGCGCAGGGCGCGATTGATGGTCATGCGACTGAAGCCGAGCTGGCTGACCAGTTCGCTCTCGGACGGCACCCGGTGGTGCGGCGGCCAGGCGCCCGACTGGATCTGGCTGACGATCATCTGCTTGACCCGCGCGTAGAGCGGCGCCGGTACCTCGCCGAGTTGCGAGGCCAGCGGGGAACGATCGGAAGAAGAGGACGTCACGGAGAGACTCCTTGTCGAGGCGTCGATGAAGTGAGTTTACGCACCGCTTAATCGTCTGTATATGTATATACAAATAAAACAGACTGCGTGTGAGCTGATTATGTCCGCAATTTTCGCTGAACGTGCGTTGCTGCCGGAAGGCTGGGCGCGAAATGTCCGTTTCGAGATTTCCGCGGACGGAGTCCTCGCCGAGATTCGTCCCGACGCCAACGCCGACGGCGCCGAACGCCTCGGCGGCGCCGTGCTGCCGGGGATGCCCAACCTCCATTCGCACGCGTTCCAGCGCGCCATGGCCGGGCTCGCCGAAGTCGCCGGCAATCCCAACGACAGTTTCTGGACCTGGCGCGAGCTGATGTACCGGATGGTCGCTCGACTGTCGCCGGAACAGATCGAGGTCATCGCCTGCCAGCTCTACATCGAGATGCTCAAGGCCGGCTACACCGCGGTGGCGGAATTCCACTACGTCCATCACGACCTCAACGGCCACTCCTACGCCGACCCCGCCGAACTTTCCCTGCGCATCTCCCGCGCCGCCAGCGCCGCAGGTATCGGCCTGACCCTGCTGCCCGTGCTTTACAGTCACGCAGGCTTCGGCGGCCAGCCGGCCAGCGAGGGCCAGCGGCGCTTCATCAATGGCAGCGAGGCCTACCTGGAACTGCTCCAGCGCCTGCGCGCGCCGCTGGAGGCGGCAGGCCACTCCCTGGGCCTGTGCTTCCACTCCCTGCGCGCGGTGACTCCGCAGCAGATCGCCACGGTCCTCGCCGCCGGCCACGACGACCTGCCGGTCCACATCCATATCGCCGAACAGCAGAAGGAAGTCGACGACTGCCTGGCCTGGAGCGGACGCCGGCCGTTGCAATGGCTGTACGAGAACGTCGCGGTCGACCAGCGCTGGTGCCTGGTCCATGCGACCCACGCCGACCCCGCCGAGGTGGCGGCGATGGCGCGTAGCGGCGCGGTGGCCGGCCTGTGCCTGAGCACCGAGGCCAACCTCGGCGACGGCATCTTCCCGGCGACGGACTTCCTCGCCCAGGGCGGGCGCCTGGGCATCGGCTCGGACAGCCACGTCTCGCTCAGCGTGGTCGAGGAACTCCGCTGGCTGGAATACGGCCAGCGCCTGCGCGACCGGAAACGCAACCGGCTGTACCGCGACGACCAGCCGATGATCGGCCGCACGCTCTACGACGCTGCTCTGGCTGGCGGCGCCCAGGCCCTTGGGCAGCCGATCGGTAGCCTCGCCGTGGGCCGTCGCGCCGACCTGCTGGTGCTCGACGGCAACGACCCCTACCTGGCCAGCGCCGAGGGCGACGCCCTGCTCAACCGCTGGCTGTTCGCCGGCGGCGACCGCCAGGTGCGCGACGTGATGGTGGCCGGCAGATGGGTGGTGCGCGACGGCCGGCATGCCGGGGAAGAACGCAGCGCACGGGCATTCGTCCAGGTGCTGGGGGAACTGCTCGACTGACCCTGCGCAGCGGCGGATAACCGCGTTGCGCTTATCCGCCCCACTCGTTCGAGCCGTCGGGCGCTAAACGCCGATACTTCCCACGCCAGCCGCCAGGCGTGAACGGCGCTGGAAAGAAAAAACGCCCCGGCGGGGCGTTCCTTCACTGGCTCCGCTTCAACTGGCCGTCGGGTACCCGCCAGATCAGCTCGTCCACCGCGTAACCGCGGCTGCGCGCTTCTTCCAGCAAACGCTCGCGGGTCTGCTGCGAAACCTGCGGGGTACGCGACAGCAGCCACAGGTATTCACGGTTCGGATTGCCCACCAGCGCGGTGCGGTAGTCGTCGTCCACCGCCAGCACCCAATAGTCGCCGCGCGCCACGTTGGGGAAGAGATTGGCGAACCAGTTGTCGAAGCGCACCCACAACTTGTCGGTGCGTCCCGGCTGCTGGGCGACCGCCCGCCCCTCCACCTGCTCCCACTCGCCATCCAAGGTCAGGCAGCGATTGATCACCTGGATGCTCTGGTCTTCCTGCAAGCGGTAATGCGCCTCCGATTGCGCGCAGTTGCGCTGGAAGAACATCGGCAAGCGCGCCAGTTCGTACCAGGTGCCCTGGTAGCGCTGGAGGTCGACCTGCTCGGTGGCCGGCGGATTCTTCGGCGAGCCCGCGCAACCGACCAGCAGCAAGCCCAGCCACAGGGTGCAGAGCACCCGGATCGGCAGACCGATCACTTGAGCCCCTGGCCGGAGAAGAGCAGCGCCTTGTCGGCCGCGTACTGCACGCTGATGAAAGCCTTCTCGTCGCCCCAGGTGCAGCTGGACATGCCCAGCGCGCCGGAGCACTCGGTGGGCTTGCCGAGGATCGCCTCGACCTCGGCCTTGCTCATGCCGGCCTTGAGCTTGGAATAGTTTTCCTGGTTGATCTTGCTGCAGGCAGCCAGGACGACGCAGAAAGCGACCACGGCCAGGGTACGGAACGACGCCATGAGGAACTCCTTGTTCGGGGGAAGCGCTGCCCTACAGCTTGGCATACGCGGGGGAAATCCGAAGCCTTGGAGTCAGAAACGCGAACCGGGTTCCCTGAGGAACGCCGTCTCCTCCTCGCTGGAAGGGCGGCCGAGAATGGCGTTGCGATGGGGGAAGCGGCCGAAACGGGCGACTACCGCATGATGCCGCTCGGCATAGTCGTAGAAGTCATCGAAGGGCTGGCGCGCACTGCCGCCGACCTGATCGCGCAGGTCGCGGAAGCAGGCTACCGCCCGCTCCTGGCTGGGCAGGTCCTCGGCGTGCTCCAGGACCAGGTAGGCGAACACCCGGCGCACCGGCGGCAACTGGCGGTCGAAGCCTTTCTCCAGGCCCTCGCGCACCACCCGTTGCGCCCGGGCGTCGCCGGCGTAGGCGCGCGGCGTGTCGCGGTAGATCATCCGCGGCAACTGGTCGAGCAACAGGATCAACGCCAGCCAGCCATCGGCCTCGGCCGTCCACTCCTGCAAGCCGCCGTCCAGCGCCTGGTTCACCAGGTCGCCGAAACGGCCGCCGGCATCGGCGTCCTGGCAGACGTTCTTGCCGAACCACAGGCCGTTGCGCTGGGCAACCACCTCGGCGGCATCGCTGGAGGTGCCGAACCACCAGTCGAGCAAGGTCTCCCAGGGCGCGCTCATCGGCCTACTCCGCGTGGTAGCCGGTGATGCGCTCGACTTCCTGCTTCGAGCCGAGGAACACCGCGACACGCTGGTGCAGGTTCTCCGGCTTGATGTCGAGGATGCGCTGGGTGCCGTTGGTGGCGGCGCCGCCGGCCTGCTCGATGATGAACGACATCGGGTTGGCTTCGTACATCAGGCGCAGCTTGCCGGGCTTCTCCGGCTCGCGGGCGTCGCGCGGGTACATGAAGACGCCACCACGGGTCAGGATGCGGTGGACGTCGGCGACCATCGAGGCGATCCAGCGCATGTTGTAGTTCTTGCCCAGCGGGCCTTCCTTGCCGGCCAGCAGTTCTTCCACGTAGCGTTTCACCGGCGCTTCCCAGTGGCGCTGGTTGGACATGTTGATGGCGAACTCGGCGGTGCTTTCCGGCACGCTGATGTTGTCGTGGGTGAGGACGAAGCTGCCCAGCTCGCGGTCCAGGGTGAAGCCCTTGACGCCGTTGCCGAGGGTCAGCATCAGCATGGTCTGCGGGCCGTAGATGGCGTAGCCGGCGGCGACCTGGGTGGTGCCCGGCTGGAGGAAGGCCTCCTCGCGCAGGGTATCGTTCTGGTTCAGGTACTCGCTGGGGCAGCGCAGCACCGAGAAGATGGTGCCGACCGAGACGTTGACGTCGATGTTGCTGGAGCCGTCCAGCGGGTCGAAGACCAGCAGGTAGGCGCCTTTCGGGTAGCGCCCCGGAATCTGGTAGGGGTGGTCCATCTCCTCGGAGGCCATGCCGGCCAGGTTGCCGGCCCATTCGTTGGCTTCCAGCAGGATCTCGTTGGACATCACGTCCAGCTTCTTCTGCACCTCGCCCTGCACGTTCTCGGTGCCCATGCTGCCGAGTACGCCGCCCAGCGCGCCCTTGGACACCGCATGGCTGATTTCCTTGCAGGCACGCGCCACGACCTCGATGAGGAAGCGCAGGTCGGCCGGGGTGTTGTGGCTGCGGGTCTGCTCGATCAGATAGCGGCTCAGGGTAACGCGGGACATGGATGGCTCCGGAGAGAGGAAAAAACCCGCGCAGTTTAACGCGGAATTGGCGGTCACGCTTGACTCCGCGCAACCGCCGGTTGGAGATCGGCGGCGGTGGCGCGGTTCATTTCCGCGGCGCGCAGCCGATCGACGGTCGTCAGCCGCGTCCCATCTCGCCGTTCAGGCTGGCCTGGACGATTTCCACCCAGTAGCCGTCGGGATCGCTGATGAAGGCCACGTTCTTCATGCCTCGGTCCAGCGGCTTGACGAAGTTCACCCCGAGCGTCTCGAAACGCTCGCAGGCCGCCACCAGGTCGGGCACCGAGAAACAGATATGGCCGAACCCGCGCGGGTCCTGGTTGCCGTTGTGGTACTGGCTGTCGTCGCTCTCGCTGCCCCAGTTGTGGGTCAGCTCGAGGACCGACTGGCGCCCGAAGGTATATCGCTGGCGCTCGTCAACCGCATCAGGCACTTCTTCGCCACGGGTCATGGCGAGGAAATACAGGGAGAAGCGGCCTTCCTCGAAATCCAGGCGACGCAGCAGGCGCATGCCGAGCACCCGCGAGTAGAAGTCGAGCGAGCGCTTCGGATCCTTGACCCGCAACATGGTGTGGTTGAACACGTATTCCTGGGTGATGGCGTCCGGCTCCATGCAGATGCCGGGCTGTACTTCGGTGTTGAAACTCATCGGGCGATTCCCTCGAACGAAACGGATCGGCAGTGTATGGCGGTCGACCGGGCGGCGAGTAACAGCGGGGTACTACTCTCTTGATGCCGGCGCGCGCCGATCGTTCCGTCGACGGGAAACGCGACCGGCGCCGCCCGGGCGCCGGCCGCCGTTTCAGAAGTCCAGGCTCAGCGCCAGGCTGACGCTCTGCTGGGTATCGTCCTCGCCCTTGCGCCAGTTGTAGCCGCCGCGCAGCGACAGCTCCGGCGCCAGCTTCTGGCTGAAGCCGAGGGAGACGCGGTTGAGGTGGTCCTGCGGGGTGTAGCCTTCGAGGGTGAAGCGATTGCCCGGCAGGCTGTTGAGGGACATGGTCAGGTCCTGGGTGTCGTCCTCGTACTCGCGTTCGTGGGCGTACTCGGCGAACAGCTGGGTATCGCTGCCGAACGCGTACTTGCCTTGCAGGCCGGCGCCCAGGCGCTTCGAGCTGCGCTTCTGGTCGTCGTAGTCGAGCGCGGTGGCGCTGGCGCCCTTCTCGGAATAGCCGTCGACCTCGACCCGTGCATAGTCGGCGCTGACGAACGGCGACAGGTGCCAGGGACTGTCGGCCTGCTGGGCGATGTCGTAGCCCAGGCGCGCGCTGAACGCCCACAGGTGGCCGTTGGTGTCGCCTTTCTCGCTGCGCTCGCCGCCGCCCAGGGCGAACTTGCGCTTCAGGTCGTCGTAGTCGAGGTAGCCGCCGGTCAACGCCGCGTCGGCCCACCAGCGGTTTTCCTGGTACTGCACGAAGGCGCTGGCCATGTAGCTGTTCATCCGGTAGTCGGAATCCTTGGCGCCGGCTTCCAGCTTCTGCCGGTAGAAACCGGCGGCGACCCCGGCGCGCCAGGCCTCGTCGATGCGGTAGCTGCCGCCAAGGGTCAGGTTGTAGCCATTGCCGTCGCCGCTGGCGGCGCTGTCCTGGGAGTCGAAGTCCAGGCGCTGGCCGCCGCCGCCGACGAAGCCGCGCCACTGGCCGACGTTCTGCCAGTTCTCCCAGTCCGCCTGCCACTGGCTGCGCAGTTCGTCCTGGTAGGCACGCAGGGTGCCGTGGGCCATTTCCGGCAGCAGGGTCAACTCCCAGGGCGCCGACAGCAGCGAATAGGTGTAGTCGGCGATCAGGCGCTGGCCGGTGATGGTCGGGTGCACGCTGTCGTTGAACAGCAGTTTGCTCGGGTCGGGCGTGCTGCCGTTGATCCCGTAGGTCGGGTTCATGGTACAGCCGTTGCCGCTGAAACAGGTGCCGATCAGGTTCTGGTCGGCGGCCAGGCCGAAGGAAGCCGGGTTGGCCATGCCTTCCTTGAGCAGCAGCGGGATGTTCAACGGAATGACGTTGGCGCCGGCCTGGCTCAACTGGGCGGTCAGCTCGGCGTTGAACGTGCCGCTGAGTTGGCTGGCGAAAGGCTGCAAGGGACCACCGAAGGTAGCCGGGGTCAGGCCCAGGTCGGGCAACAGCCAGACCACGATGTAGCGCGCGCCGGCCTGCTGCAGGGCCTGCACGCTATCCACCAGGCGACCGGCGGCCTGTTGGGCCTGGACGTCGTTGAGGATGCGCCCCTGGAGGAAGTCGTTGCCGCCGCCGGTGATGTAGTACAACGCGTTCGGATCGGCACCCAGGCCCTGGCGGGCACGGTCCACCAGGTAGCCATCGCGGCTGCGCAGGAGGGTATTGTCGCGCTCGATCAGCGAGCCGTTGGCCGCGGTGATCGAGTCGTAGATCTGATCGGTCCGGTAGCCGCCCACCGCCCAGTTGTTGCCGTCGGCGATGCCCTGCTGGGCGTTGACCGGCGAGGTCGAGGCAGCCAGGTCACCCGGGGCGATGCCGAGCTGATTGCCGAGCAGCATGGGCGCGGTCGGTCCGAAGATCTCGCCGCTGCCGTTCTGGTAGGTCGGGCCGACCCGGTTGGTGAAACGCGAGGTGCTTCCGGCGGGGCCGGCAGGATCGGGGAACTGCCCGGCATCGCTGAGGCTGTCGCCGAACACCACCAGCGTCGAATAGGGCGAAGGAGCAGCCTGCGGGGCGGTGGACAGCGAAGCCAGCAGGCAGGCCGCTACCAGTGGCTTGAGCGCCATTCTGATCATTCTCTTACTCCGTGATTTGTTTTTATTGTCGGGCCGCCGCGTCGTCGGCATGCGCCCCGGGGCCCGTCGTAAAGCCTCCTCAGCCGAACAGCATAGCGCGGAACCGGCTCATGGCTTGTTCGGCGAGGAACGCAGCAGGCTCATTGCCATTATTACCAGCAGAGCGACCCCCAGCAGAAGTACCGCCCACAGGCCGATCTTCTTCCAGTCGCTACCCGGTGCCGGCGCCGCGGCCGCCATGGCCACCTCCAGCGGTTCGCCCAGGCTGGCGCTACCCAGGGTGGCGCGCTTGCTCTCGGTATAGCCGGGAATCAGTACGCCGAGCGGCAGCGCCGCCGACTGCGCGCCGGGCTTGCCGAACGCCAGCCGGTACGGCGGGCTGCCGCGCACCAGGAACACCAGTTCGCTGGCCGGCAGGCCGACACTCAGGGACGGGACCTCCGGGCCCAGGCCAGTACCTCGTTGGTCCACCTGCAGACGCAGCTCGCGCACCGCCCAGCCCGGCAGTTCCAGCTCGTTCTGCTGTACGTTGCGGCCGTCGATCGGCAGCCGGTAGAGGACCCCGCGTGCCAGGCTGCTCCAGGCGGCCTCCCGGCGCGGCGAAGCGTTCTCCGTACGATCACGGCCGGACAGTTCCACCGGGACGATGGTGTGGGTCAGCGCCTGCTCCAGGGACACCCGCACCCGCTGCAACGGCAACGCCAGCGGCAACTGCCAGCGGTACTCGCCGTCCCCTGCCTGGCGCCCGGCCAGCGGCTCGGACCAGATCATCGGCGCCGGCTCGGTGCTCCGCGTGCTGCCTTGCAGGCGGGCGCCATGGAGGTCTGCCGCGGTTGCCCCGGCCGGCCAGGCCAGACGCAGGTAGCGGGCCTGGCGGCCGGGAAGCTTGACCTCGCTGACGTCGATGCGTTCGCCGTTGAAGGTCAAGCGGGCGATCTGTCCGTCACCCCAGGCCTGCCAATGCTCGAGGTCGTCGCTGGCTTCCACGGAGAAGCGCTGGAAGCCCTCCTCCGGGCTGCTCCAGTCCAGCCGCAGGCGCTCCAGGGGAAACGTCACCGCGCTCGCGTCGATCAGCCAGCCGCGCAAAGTCTCGGCAGCCGGCCCGGCGTTTTCCGTCAGCACCTCGACTATGGTGCCGCTGGTGTTGCGCTGCACCCGCAGGTTCGGCTGCGTCGCGTCGGCGGCGGACGTGCCTCGCAACGGGAACAGCCGCACCTCGGCCTCATGCGGCGTGCTGGCCTGGCGTTCGCTGCCGGCCACCAGGGCGTAGGGCAAGGCCTCGCCCTCGGCATCGAAGACCCGCAGGTCGCGCAGGTCGGCATGGGCAGCCGACAACTGCACGCTCATCGGGATGCTCAGGCGATACCAGGGTCCTTCGCCCTGCAGCGACAGCGCCACCTGACGGCTGAAACCTTCGGCAGACTCCTTCGCCGACAGCGGCAGGGACAGGCAGGCGCCCAGCAGGAGCAGGCCGGCGGTTCTGAACGAAAAGGAGCGCGTCATGGCTGCTCGGCCTCCGATGCGACCTCGGCACGACGCGGAGGCAAGGGTGAGAAGTAGCCGACGACCAGCAACAGGACGCCGACCCCGATGAAGGAGATGATTCGCTCCAGGCTGCCGCTGTTGCCGAGCTCGACGAAGAACAGCTTGACCACCACGACGCCGACCAGCGCCGCGCCGACCATCCACAGGTCGCGCCGGCCGAGACGGGTACCGGCGATGGTCAGGCCCAGCGCACAGAGCGTCCAGACCAGCGACAGCCCCGCCTGCACCAGCATCGACGCGGCCAGCGCGTCGGCCTGGAACGGCACGCCGGCCAGGTGGTGCGCGGCGCGGCACACCGCCAGGGTCAGCAGGGCGAACAGCGAGGCGCCGGCCAACGCCTGGCGCCCCAGGCGCGCGCTGGCATTGCCATCGACGAGCGAGGCCAGGCTGGCGTCGCTCCAGCGGTAGAGGGCGAACAGCGCGATCAGCAGCCCCAGTTCCAGCGGGTTGGCCAGCGGCAGGTAAGGCAGCGGCTCGGCGGCGCCGTCGCTGAACAGGTTGGCGCTCCAGAACCAGCCGAGCAGCAACAGCGCCACCGGCGCAGCGGCGAGCAGCCGATACTCCCGCGGGAAGTCGCGCAGCGGCCAGGGCAGGCTCCGCACGCCGGCCACCAGCAGCAGGTAGGCGCTCGGGACCAGCGCCCAGCCCAGCCAACGCCAGGCGTTGTACTGTTCGGCGAGCAAGGCGAACAGGTAGCGCAGCTCCAGCGCCAGCACCCCGAGCAACAGCCAGCAGCCGAGCACATGGGCGACGCTCAGGGCCTTCGCCGGCAGCAGCGGGGCAAGGCGTCGCAGCGACAGCAGGTGCGTGGCGAACAGCAGCGGCCAGGCCAGCCAGCCGAATTCGCCGAACGGCTGGTAATCGAAACGCCAGGCACTGGCCAGGGCCAACAGCGCCACCGGGACCAGCGCCAGGCACAGCAGGGCCAGTTCGCGCCAGCGCTCGCGCAGCGCCAGCAGCATCCACGACGCCACTGTCGCCGCGGCCACCAGCAGCAACGCATGCTCGCGCAGGCCATAAGGCACGAAGCGGACGGTTTCGCACAGCGCGGTCAGCGCCCACCAGCCGGCTCCCCAGAGCAGCAGCAGGTGCGACAGCTCGGCCAGGCCGAGGGTACCGATACCCAGCGCCCGCTCGCGCTCGCCGGCGCGGCGCAGCCGCCAGGCGCCGACCAGCGCCGCCAGGGCCAGCACTGCCGGCGTCCAGAACCCGGAATGGGCCAGGGGCCGCAGGCCTTCGCCGCTCAGCGAGCCGAACAGCGACGGCCCGGCGAGGAGGAACGCCAGGCCGCCCACTACCTGCAAGGCGAGGCCGAAGTAGAAGCTCAGGCGCTGGCGCAGCACCAGGCTCAGCCAGATGATCAGCAGCCCGCTACCGGCCCATACCGCGCTGGCGCTGCGCCAAGGCAGGACGAACAGCACTGCCAGGTTGACGAACGCCAGACCGGCCAGCAGCACCAGGCTCAAGCCCATGAGCAGCCGACTGTCGTCCTTCACCAGCGGGTCGCGCGCCGCCAGCAGCATGCCGCCGATCAGCGCCAGGCCAATCAGCGAGGCGGTCATCAAGCCACGCCAGCCCGAGTCGAATACCCCACCCTGGCCATCGCCGCCCTGCAAATGCAGGAGGAACAGCGCACCGCCCAGCAGTTGCACGGCGAAGGCGCAGAACAGGAAGGTACGCGAGCCCAGGCGCAAGCCGGCGAACAAGCTCGCCAGGCCGGCCACGGCCCAGGCGATGGCGGTGCCGTCGACGGCCAGGCAGAGCGGTGCGACCAGGTAGAGGAAGGCCAGGCCGGCGGCCGCCAGCAACGGCCGGCAGGCCGGCTCCCAGTCGGCCAGCGCTTTCGCCGGCGCGCGACGCAGCTGCCAGAAGCTGAACAGCGCCGCCGCACCGAGCATCAGCGCGCCCAGCGGCGAACCCTCCAGCAACGTCGTCTCACCCGGCCGCACGCCATTCAGGTAGGCCAACGCCGCACCGCCCTGCAACAGCAGGGCGAAGAGCCGCGCCAGGCGGCGTTGCTGGTGCAGGCCGAGCCAGTAGATGCCGGCGCCCTCGACGGCCCAGGCGGCCGAGGTCCAGCGCGCGTCCAGGCCGAGCGGAATGGCCAGGGTGCCGAAGACCACCCCCAGCGCCAGGCAGATTTCCACCAGCAGGCTGGTGCGTCCGGCCGAAGCATGGCCACGCAGCGCCCGCGCCAGGACCATGTAGAAGAGGCCCAGGGCCAGGGCGCTGAAGGCCATGCCAAAATCGATGTGGCCGATCACCGCGCATTGCAGGCCGAACCCCACCAGTGGCGGGCCGAACAGCACGGTGGCGTCGATGTAGTCGGCCTGTCGCGCCGACCAGCGCAGCAGTTCGCCGCGCTCGGCAGGCGCCTGCGCGGCCTCCAGCAGCTTGCGGCGGGCGAAGAGCAGGCCGATCCCGACGTACATCAGGAAGAACAGGGCCAGGAACGGCTCGGTGCTGGCGAACAGCTCCGGTGTATAGGAGCGCAGTCCCCAGGCGAAACCGATGCCGAAGGTGCCGACGAAGCCGACCAGGTTGAGCGGCCGCCAGGCGCGGAACCAGGCGATGGCGAAGATGCCGGCGTTGAGCAGGGCGAAGTAGCTGAACAGCGCTACATGGTTGCCGCTGCCGGTGGAGGTCAGGATCGGCGCGGCGAAGCCGCCGAGCGCCGCCACCACCGCCAGGCCCATGGCGTTCTGCAGCACGGCGAGGATCGCCGAGCAGATCGTCACCACCACCAGCAGGGCCAGCGCCGCGCCGGGAGAGATCAGCGGATGCAGGCGCATGGCGGCGAAGATGGTCAGGTACAGCACCGCGATACCGGTGCCTTGCAGGATCAGGCCGTAGGCGGCGCGCCGCTCGCGCAACCACCAGCCGACGCCGAGCAGCGCCATCGCTGCCAGCGCCACCCCGGCGTAGCGGTACTCCACCGGCACCGCCACCCGTTCCGAGGCGTAGCGCAGGAGGAAGGCCAGGCCGATGAACAGCAGCACCACGCCGATGCGCAATACCGTGTTGCCGCCGAACAGCCAGCCCTTGGCCGCGGCGAAGCCACGCTCGACCAGCGAGGGTTCGCGTGGAGGCGCCGGAGGGGCGGGGCGGCGCGGCGCTGGCTGGGCGTCAGACTGGAACGCCGGCTGACGCTCGATGGGCTGGACGGGCTCGGGGGGACGAGGCGGAGGCGGCGCAGCCTCGACGGGCGGCAGCTCGATGTCCCAGTCCAGCGGCGGGGCAACCTCGGCGGGAGGAGCGGGAGGCGTGTCTGCGAGCGGCTGGTCGATGTCGGCGGCCGGCTCGGGAACGCTTTCGGGAAGGTCCTGCGCCTGGCGCTCCACACGCAGCAAGCGCTGGTGGATGACCTCGGTGCCGCGCTCGAAGCGTTCGGCGAATTCGCTCATCTGCTTGCGCAGGCGCTCGTTCTGTTGCGCCAGGTTCTGCAGCGAGACGGCCTGTCCCAGGGCCAGGCCGGAGAGGCCGCCGAGGAGTGCGCCGACCAGCGATTCCCCGGCGAAGCCGCCGAGGATCAGGCCCACCAGCATGAAAATCCATTGCATGCGTCGAATCCTTGATCAAGAGGTACCACGATCCACTGATACCTGCCCTGGCCATCCTGCCAGAGCGGAACCCGCGCCGGGAGTATACAGCCCGCATTCCCGAGATTCGACGCATTCCGACGCCCGCCCCGTGGCGAGCTACCTCTTCCTGGCGATGAACTGGACCACACAGGCCGCGCCGGTGTGGAAACGGCCCTCGACCACCTCGCGCTCGATTTCCCGCGCCAGCAGCACCTCGCACTCCGGCAGCTCCGCCTCCAGCGCCGCGCGGCTCACCAGCATGTCGACGTCCGCCGGGCCGCCGGTGCCGCGGCCGAGCTGTTCCGGCCGATAGGCCTCCAGCAGGAAGAGACCGCCCGGTCGCAGCGAACGCTCCAGCAGGCGGTTGAGTCTGCCGCGCACGCGACTGGGCAGGTGCGCGAAGATCGACACCACCGCGCCGAACGCCGCTGCCGGCGGTTCGTAGTCCGCCAGGTCGACCACCAGGGTGTCGATCGACACGCCTTTCGCCTCGGCCAGCCGGCGCGCCTTGGCCAGGCCGACGGCGGAGCCGTCCACGCCAAGCACCTCCAGCCCCAGCGAAGCGAGGAACACCGCGTTGCGCCCCTCGCCCTCGGCGACGCTCAACACCGGCCCGGCCAGCCGCTGCGCATGTTCCTTCAGGAAAGCGTTGGGTTCGGTTCCGTAGACATACTCTTCGGCGGCATAGCGTTCGTCCCACATGAGGTTCACCTCGTCTGTATTTCGTCACGGCCCAGGTGCCGAAACGCTAGTCTTCCACTTCAAGTCGACTTGAGGTCAAGGGCATGCGGCAACTGGACATAGGCGAGGTCGCGCGACGATCCGGGGTACCGGCCTCGACCCTGCGCTACTACGAGGAAAAGGGACTGATCGCCTCCAGCGGCCGGCACGGCCTGCGCCGGCTGTTCGATGCAGGCGTGCTGGAGCGGCTGGCGCTGATCGGGCTGGGCCGCGCCGCCGGGTTGTCGCTGGACGAGATTGCCGGCATGGGCGCAGCCGACGGCGCGCTGCGGATCGACCGCGCGGCGCTGGCGGCCAAGGCCGACGAACTGGACCGGACGATCCGCCGCCTCGCCGCCATGCGCGACGGCCTGCGGCATGCCGCGGCCTGTCCGGCGCGCGAGCACATGGACTGCCCGACGTTCCGCCGCTTGCTGCGGGCCGCTGCCGCGGGGGCCATCAAGCCCCGCCGGAAAGCGCCCGGCGCATAGCAAAACGGCCGGCAGGCCGGGCACCCCTGCCCTGCCTGCCGGCCGCGAGGCACGCCGTTGCGGCGCGCCGGTACGGCAACGGTTTAGACCTTGCTGCGCTCGTAGCGCTTGCGGTCGTTCTCGTTGAGCATCTTCTTGCGCAGGCGGATCGACTTCGGCGTCACTTCCACCAGCTCGTCGTCGGCGATGAACTCCAGCGCCTGCTCGAGGGTGAAGCGGATCGGCGGAACCAGGGCGATGACTTCGTCCTTGCCGGAAGCGCGCATGTTGTCGAGCTTCTTGCCCTTGGTCGGGTTGATCACCAGGTCGTTGTCACGGCTGTTGATGCCGGCCAACTGGCCTTCGTAGATTTCGTCGCCCGGGCCGAGGAACAGCTTGCCGCGGCTCTGCAGGGTCTCCAGCGAGTAGGTCAGCGCGGTGCCGGTGGCCATGGAGACCAGTACGCCGTTCTGGCGGTTGCTGACTTCGCCGGCCTTGATCGGACCGTAATGGCTGAAGGTCGAGGTCAGGATGCCGGTGCCCGAGGTCAGGGTCAGGAAGTTGTTGCGGAAGCCGATCAGGCCGCGCGCCGGAATGGTGTACTCCAGGCGCACTCGGCCCTTGCCGTCGGGAATCATGTTGCTCAGGTCACCCTTGCGCAGGCCCATCTGCTCCATCACCGAGCCCTGGTGCTGCTCCTCGATGTCGATGGTGACGTTCTCGTAGGGCTCCTGCTTCTCGCCGTCCTTCTCGATGATCACCACTTCCGGGCGGCCCACGGCCAGCTCGAAGCCTTCGCGGCGCATGGTCTCGATCAGTACCGACAGGTGCAGTTCGCCACGGCCGGAAACCTTGAACTTCTCCGGGCTGTCGCCCGGCTCGACGCGCAGCGCCACGTTATGCAGCAGTTCCTTCTCCAGGCGCTCCTTGATGTTGCGGCTGGTGACGAACTTGCCTTCGCGGCCGGCGAACGGCGAATCGTTGACCTGGAAGGTCATGCTCACGGTCGGCTGGTCGACGGTCAGCGGCGGCAGCGCCTCGACGTTCTGCGGGTCGCACAGGGTATCGGAGATGAACAGCTCCTCCATGCCGCTGACGCAGACGATGTCGCCGGCTTCCGCCTCGGCCACCTCGACGCGCTGCAGGCCGTGGTGGCCCATGATCTTCAGGATGCGGCCGTTGCGCTTGCTGCCGTCGTCGCTGATGGCCACCACCGGGGTGTTGGACTTGACCTTGCCGCGGGTGATGCGGCCGATACCGATCACGCCGAGGAAGCTGTTGTAGTCCAGCTGCGAGATCTGCATCTGGAACGGACCCTCGGTGTCCACCACCGGGGCCGGGACGTGGTCGATGATCGCCTGGAACAGCGCGTCCATGTTGTCGTCCATCTTCTCGTGGTCGAGGCCGGCGATGCCGTTCAGGGCGCTGGCGTAGACGATCGGGAAGTCGAGTTGCTCGTCGGTGGCGCCGAGGTTGTCGAACAGGTCGAAGATCTGGTCGATGACCCAGTCCGGACGCGCGCCCGGGCGGTCGATCTTGTTCACCACCACGATCGGACGCAGGCCGGCCTTGAAGGCCTTCTGGGTCACGAAGCGGGTCTGCGGCATGGGGCCGTCCTGGGCGTCGACCACCAGCAGCACGGAGTCGACCATCGACATCACGCGCTCCACCTCGCCGCCGAAGTCGGCGTGACCGGGGGTGTCGACGATGTTGATGTTGTAGCCGTTCCACTTGATCGCGGTGTTCTTCGCCAGGATGGTGATGCCACGCTCTTTTTCCTGGTCGTTGGAGTCCATCACCCGCTCGCTTTCCGCTTCTTTGCGGTCGAGGGTGCCGGACAGCTTCAGCAGCTTGTCCACCAGGGTGGTCTTGCCATGGTCGACGTGGGCGATGATGGCGATGTTGCGCAGATTTTCGATCACAAGTCTTGTCTCGTTTAACGCCCGAAGCGCGGCTTCGTGGCGGTGGTGGGGTCGGACAGGGCGGCGCCCGACACGACAGGCTTCTTCAATTAAGGGGCGGGCAGCAGGCGGACGCTGCCCCGGTCCGGCCGGCACGCCGAAGGGCGGGCATCGGCCTAGGCGGCGGACGTGTCGGGAGGACGGTGGCGGATGCTGCCGCCGAACAAGCCCGGCTGCTTAAGCCGGACGATAAACACGCACATTGGTGTGCCCCTCGTTGAGCAGATGATGGGCATGCAGGCGGCTCATCACCCCTTTGTCGCAATACAGGAGGTACTGGCGGTTGGCGTCCAGTTCCTTGAAGCGGCTGTTGATCGCGTAGAACGGCAGCGCCTGGACTTCGACGCCTTCCAGGGCCAGGGGTTCGTCTTCCTGGGCATCAGGATGGCGGATATCGATGACAATCTGACCGGGCAGCACCTCGCCGACCTCTTCCACCTGCAGGTCCTGGCCGAGTTCGTCGATCACCCGGTCGACGGTGCGCTGGGTGGCGCGCTCCAGGGCGCGCTCGAGCACCGCCATGTCGAATTTCGACTCTTCGTGCTCGACGCGGTAGGGCTTGGCCTGGGTGGTCGGGTTCACCGAGATCACCCCGCAGTATTCCGGCATGTGCCGGGCGAACTCGGCGGTGCCGATCTGCCGGGCGGTGTCGATGATGTCCTGCTTGTGGCTGACGATCAGCGGGCGCAGCACCAGGGTGTCGGTAACCCGGTCGATCACCGAGAGGTTCGGCAGGGTCTGGCTGGACACCTGGGAGATCGCCTCGCCGGTCACCAGCGCGTCCAGCTCCAGGCGCTCGGCCACGCGGCTGGCGGCGCGCAGCATCATGCGCTTGAGGGTCACGCCCATATAGCTGTCGTCGACCTTGGTGAGGATCTCGCCGACCACTTCCTCGAACGGCACGCTGACGAACAGCACGCGCTGCGAGCGGCCGTACTTCTCCCACAGGTAGTGGGCGACTTCCATCACCCCCAATTCGTGGGCGCGCCCGCCGAGGTTGAAGAACACGAAGTGGCTGATCATCCCGCGGCGCATCATCTGGTAGGCCGCCACGGTCGAGTCGAAGCCGCCGGACATCAGCACCAGCACCTGTTCCAGCGCGCCCAGCGGATAGCCGCCCAGGCCCGGATGCTGGCGATGGATGACGAACAGGCGGTCGAGGCGGATTTCCATCCGCACCTCGACTTCCGGCTGCTTCAGGTCGATCCCGGCAGCCCCGCATTCGCGGCGCAGGCCGCTGCCGACGTAACGCTCCACCTCCATCGAGGTGAACGCGTGCTTGCCGGCGCGCTTGCAGCGCACGGCGAAGGTCTTGCCGGCCAACTGGTCGCCGAAATGCGCCTTGCACTTGGCGAGGATGTCGTCGAAATCGCCCAGCGGATACTCGTGGACCTCGAGGAAATGACCGATGCCCGGGGTGCAGGTCAGGCGCTCGATCATCTCGCGCCTGGCCTTGGCGTCGACCACGGCGGTCTCTACCTCAAGGTTGTCCCACTCGCCCTCGACCTTCAGCTCCGGGTCCAGGTCGCGCAGCACCGCGCGGATGTTCTTCGCCAACTGCCGGATGAAGCGCTTGCGCACCGGCCGGCTCTTGATGGTGATTTCCTGGAAGGTCTTGACGATGAGTTTCATGCGAGGGACGCGAACGCGCGGGGCGACGGAAAAAAAGGGGCGGAATTATATCTGAAATTGCTCACGTATTGAGCAGAAATATGCACAGTTATTTTTGCTGCACCAAAATGGAATGATGCACCAACATGGAGCACCATAACGGTGCACCCGAAGGCCGCCCAGCTACCATGAAGAAGACCTGGCCCCGCCAAACATGGGGCCCTGCCCGATTCCGGGCACTGGCACGCAACTTGCTCACTTGTGAGGCAGGTTGCCCTGGCGGAGTATTCCGGCCGGCATCACCCGATACTGGGGCACAGAAAAAGCTCCCAGCTCTAATCCCTCCTGGAGGACAGCATGTCGTACAAGTCGCACCAACTGATCAAAGACCATGACGTGAAGTGGGTAGACCTGCGCTTCACCGATACCAAGGGCAAGCAGCAACACGTCACCATGCCGGCTCGCGACGCGCTGGACGATGAGTTCTTCGAAGCCGGCAAGATGTTCGACGGCTCCTCCATCGCCGGCTGGAAAGGCATCGAAGCCTCCGACATGATCCTGATGCCGGACGACAGCACCGCCGTCCTCGATCCGTTCACCGAAGAGCCGACCCTGATCCTGGTCTGCGACATCATCGAGCCGAGCACCATGCAAGGCTACGAGCGCGACCCGCGCAACATCGCCAAGCGCGCCGAGGAGTACCTGAAGTCCACCGGCATCGGCGACACCGTGTTCGTCGGCCCGGAGCCGGAGTTCTTCATCTTCGACGAAGTGAAGTTCAAGTCCGACATCTCCGGCTCGATGTTCAAGATCTTCTCCGAGCAGGCTTCCTGGAACACCGACGCCGACATCGAGTCCGGCAACAAGGGCCATCGCCCGGGCGTGAAGGGCGGCTACTTCCCGGTACCGCCGGTCGACCACGACCATGAAATCCGCACCGCCATGTGCAACGCCCTGGAAGAAATGGGCCTGGTGGTCGAAGTCCACCACCACGAAGTGGCAACCGCCGGCCAGAACGAGATCGGCGTGAAGTTCAACACCCTGGTCGCCAAGGCCGACGAAGTGCAGACCCTGAAGTACTGCGTGCACAACGTCGCCGACGCCTACGGCAAGACCGTGACCTTCATGCCGAAGCCGCTGTACGGCGACAACGGCTCGGGCATGCACGTGCACATGTCGATCTCCAAGGACGGCAAGAACACCTTCGCCGGCGAAGGCTATGCCGGCCTGTCCGAGACCGCCCTGTACTTCATCGGCGGCATCATCAAGCACGGCAAGGCCCTGAACGGCTTCACCAACCCCTCGACCAACTCCTACAAGCGCCTGGTCCCGGGCTTCGAAGCTCCGGTGATGCTGGCCTACTCGGCGCGCAACCGTTCCGCCTCGATCCGTATCCCCTACGTATCCAGCCCGAAGGCCCGCCGTATCGAAGCGCGCTTCCCGGACCCGGCAGCCAACCCCTACCTGGCCTTCGCCGCGCTGCTGATGGCCGGCCTGGACGGCATCCAGAACAAGATCCACCCCGGCGATGCCGCCGACAAGAACCTGTACGACCTGCCGCCGGAAGAGGCGAAGGAAATCCCGCAGGTTTGCGGCAGCCTGAAAGAGGCGCTGGAAGAACTCGACAAGGGCCGCGCGTTCCTGACCAAGGGCGGCGTGTTCACCGACGAGTTCATCGATGCCTACATCGAGCTGAAGAGCGAAGAAGAGATCAAGGTGCGCACCTTCGTGCACCCGCTGGAATACGACCTGTACTACAGCGTCTGATCCACCCTTTCCTATAACAACGAGTCACCCTCTTGAGGCCTCCTTCGGGAGGCCTTTTTTATGGGCCGGCCCATGGAGAAACGCAAAGTTCGCCGCGCCGTTCGGTTAGACTTGCCGCGCTCCCCGCCCCAAGGATAAGGACCGTCCATGCGTCACTCTCTCTGGCTCCTGCTTGCCGCCATCCTCAGCCTGCCCGCCCAGGCCGCCACCGAATGCCGCGATATCCACGACCGCGACCTGCGGCGCATGTGCAACGCACTGGAACGCGGCGACAGCGGGGATTGCGGCGACATCGACAGCCGCGACCTGCGGCGTTACTGCGGCGCGCTGCTGGCGCCGGGACAGCGCTACGACTGCGACGACATCCGCGACGGCGACACGCGCCGCCAGTGCCGCGCCATCGTCCGCGGCGACCGCAAGCGCTGCGACGACATCGACAGCCGCGACATGCGCCGCCAGTGCCGGGCCGTGGTATCGCGTGCGCCGTGGCAGTGCGACGGCATCGACGACCGCGACATGCGCCGCATCTGCCGGGTCATCCTGTCGCGCTAGATGCCGCCGTCCGCCGGCGTGCCCTGCTCGTCCGGTTCCGCGGATTTCGCCTTGGGCGCCCGGCTCAACTGTACGTTGAGACGCGGCATGGACAGTTCGAGGCCGGCCTGGTCGAGGCGCCGACGCAGGCGCAGGTTGAACGCCCGCTGGACCTCCCACTGCTTGATCGGCGCGGTCTTGAAGCGGAAGCGCAGGATCGCCTGGCCGTTGTCGAAACTCTCCACGCCCTGCAATTCCATCGGCGACCACAGGTTGCGGTAGACCGCCGGGTCGCTGCGCAGCTCCATCGCGACCTCGCGCACCAGCGCCACCGCGTCGTCGATCGGCATGCTCGCCGGCACCGGCCAGCGGAACATCGCGTAGCCGAACTGGCGCGAGTAGTTCTTGATGCTCTTGATCTCGCTGAACGGGATGGTATGCACCACGCCGTCCAGGTCGCGCAGGCGCACGGTACGGATAGTCAGGCCCTCGACCGTGCCAAGGTGGCCGCCGACGTCGACGTAGTCGTCGATCGACAGCGAGTCCTCGATGATGATGAACAGGCCGGTGATCAGGTCCGCCACCAGCGACTGCGCACCGAAGCCGATGGCCAGGCCGATCACGCCGGCACCGGCCAGCAGCGGGGTGACGTTCATGCCCATGTTGGCCAGGGCGACGATCAGGGCGATCACCGCGATGGTGGCGAACAGCACGTTGCGGATCAGCGGCAGCATGGTCAGCGCGCGGGTGTTCGGCCGGCTCTTGCCGCCCAGGCCGAGGCTGTGCTGGATCGCGGTATCGGTGAGGATCCAGATCAGCCAGGCGACCAGCAGGGTGGTGCCGAAGCTGACCACCTTCATGCTGATCTGCTCGCCCTCGCCTTCCGCATAGCGAATCAGCGACATGCCCCAGACGCGCAAGGCGACCTCGATGAAGAACAGCACCACGAAGATGTGCAGCAGGGTGTAGCCGAAGCTTTGCAACTGCTCGATGTACGGCGCGCTGCGGCGCGGGCCGGCGCCGACCCGACTGGAACGGCGGCGGATCAGCCCGATCACGGTCATCGCCACCACCGCCAGCACCGCGCAGACCAGCGCCCGGCGCAACGCCGAACTGCTGTCGCCGGCGGAAACGAAGGTGGCGAACAGGGAAATCCCCACCAGCACCAGCACCGGCACGAACCACAGCGAGCCGACCAGTTGCACCAGGTCGTGCAGGCTACGGCGCTTGAGGCGGCGCTCCAGCGGCTGGTTGCGGATCAGGTGGGCGATCGGCCGGCGGAAACGCATCACGAATAGCGCGGTGAACAGCGCGGCGCTGGCGTTGGCCAGGGTACTCAGGCAGATCGAGGTGTGCTCGCCGAGGCCGGCGATCAGCCGCGGATCGTGGGCGACCTCGCCCAGCGCGGCGAGGCTGCCGATCAGCCACAACGGGCGGAACGCCTGGCGCCGCAGGATATCCAGGGCGCGCTGGCGGTGCGGGCCACTGAGCAGCGAGAGGGAAATCACGCACAGCGCGGAGAACAGCGTGCCGCAGACCAGCACATAGGCCATGACCATCGCCAGGGTCTTGCTCAGGGAGTCCGGCAGCACCACCGACAGGTACAGGGTGATGAGGAAGGCCACCAGCCAGGGCCCCAGCTTGCGCAGGGAAAACAGCAGCAGGTCGCGGGTCTTCGGATGCTGCGGCAACTCCGCCGACAGGCCGAAGCGCTCGCGCATGCGCCGGCTGAGC
Organism: Pseudomonas sp. HMSC067G02; assembly: GCF_001813485.1. Taxonomy (NCBI): domain Bacteria; kingdom Pseudomonadati; phylum Pseudomonadota; class Gammaproteobacteria; order Pseudomonadales; family Pseudomonadaceae; genus Pseudomonas; species Pseudomonas sp. HMSC067G02. The sequence continues at coordinate 4,884 of NZ_KV812624.1, read as the reverse complement.
CAGAGCAGCGCGCTGGCCAGGCAGGCCCAGAGGAGGATCACCACCGAAAAATCGAAGACCATCGCCGGCAGGTCGCGCCAGCTGGGAAAGCGCTCCTCGAGTTCGGCACGCGCCAGCTGGAACTGGTTGCCCCATAACGCGACCGGGCTGTTCGCGCCCTGGAACTGCTTTTCCAGGCTGGTCAGGGTATCGCCGATCAGCCCCAGCACCCCACCCTCGCTTTCCTTGCCTTTCTTGGTCACGTCGCGCAGCTGTTTCAGCTTTTTCAGCAGGTCGGCGCGCTGCCTGTCGTTCTCCAGGGTCTGGATGACCTGGTTCAGCGATTGTTCCAACTGCGCATCGCTGACCTTCTCGCCACCGGAGGAACTCCCCGCCAACGGGTTCGGCAGCGCCGCGGCGCCCGGCGGCGAGTAGAACAGGGCCGCGCAGAGGCACAGCAGCAGGGCCGCCAGGACGCGGGAGCGAAGGGTGAAGCGGGCGAAGATCGGCACGAGAAAGGCAGTCCCCAAGGTGAGAAACCGAAACAGCCGCATCATACAAGCCGGACACCCGCCGTTTCGAACGGGGCCGCCGGCCGGCGGCGCAAGCACAGACACTCTGGCGCAACGAGGGTTCGCCCCGCCAGTGCCGGCTGAGACGAACGCAGCCGCGCGGCGGGGCACAGCGACCGCCAACGTGCCCCAGCGCACACCTTCGAATACCCGCATGCCGCACAATGCACGGCTTGCCAGCGCGCCGATGCGGTGCAACGCTTGGCAGGTTCACCCGGAGACCGTCCATGCGCCTGATCACCAGCTGCCTGCTCCTGGCCGCCGCCCTGCCGGCCATGGCGCAGATCTACCAATACACCGACGCCAACGGCAACAAGGTATTCACCAACCAGCCGCCAGACGGGGTGCAGGCGCAGACCGTCGAACTGCAGCCGACCAATACCGTAGGAATCGACACGCCGGAAAAGTCCTCCGCGGGCAATGCCCCGGCCGCCGATAGCGAGGCTGCCGCCTACGAGATCCTTGCCCTCAGCGACCTCCCCACGGAAGAGGCGCTGCGCGCCAACAACGGCACCTTCAACGTCAGCGTCAGCATCCGCCCGGCCCTGCACAGCGGCCACCAGTTGCAACTGGTGCTGGACGGCAAACCCTACGGCACGCCCAGCGGCGGCACCCGCTTCACCCTGCACGAGATCGACCGCGGCGACCACAGCCTCGCGGTACAGGTACTCAACGGCGAACGGGTGCTGCAATCCAGCCCGCCGGTGACCTTCACCGTGCAGCGCGTGCACCTCGGGAAGAAGCGATGATCCCGCGCATTCTCGGCGCCCTCCTGCTGTGCCTGGCCTGCGCCGCGCAAGCGGGGGTCTACACCTACATCGACGCCGAGGGCAACCGCGTCTACACCGACCAGCCCCCCAGCGGGCGCAAGGCCCAACGCGTCGAACTGGCGCCGGGCAACAGCGTGGCGCCGCCGGGCATACGCTATCGTCCGCCCGCCGCGCCGCTGGAGGTGAAGCCGCCGGCCTACCAGCTACTGCGCATCCTCTTCCCCGAACCGGACGCAACCCTGCGCGCCAACAGCGGCGACGTCATCGTCACCGTCACCAGCGAGCCGGCGCTGCTGCCCGGCCATCGCTATCGCCTGCTGCTCGACGGCAAGCCTGCCGGAGCGCCGGGACACAGCCCGGTGTTCCCGTTGAAGAACCTCGATCGCGGCACCCACCAGGTCGCAGTGGAAATCATCGATGGCGACGGCATGACCGTCGAAAGCACCCCGAGCCAGCCCTTCCACCTGCATCGAGTGAGCATCGCCGGGCAACCCCTGCCGGAGGTCGATACGCCGCTGGTCAGCGCGGTACAGCCGAGCGAGCGCTAGCCGAACTTCCCCTGCCCACTCCGCCGTGGGCGGGATTTTCCGGTTTTTTTCCCGACTCTCCTGGCGAAAACGCCGCCGGCCACGTCAACGCACCAGATTGGTGCGATTACCCGCACCACTTTCTATACTGTCCCCATTTCGGGTCACCGCTCGTCGCCGAAAACCTTCCCGGCGCACCTCTAGCCAGCGCCTCGGCAGAAAAAACGCGCCTTTTCGGCGCCTGGTTTGCTTTTTGCATTTTCCTGCCCAACCTTGGAACAGCTGCCCGCCATGCCGACCGATACCCTGCACCGACTGTTGCTCGACAACCTGACCACCGCGGTGATCCTGCTCAACGGCGAACTGCGCCTGGAGTACATGAACCCGGCAGCGGAGATGCTCCTGGCCGTGAGCGGCCAGCGCAGCCACGGGCAATTCATCAGCGAGCTGTTCACCGAATCGCCGGAAGCCTTGAACTCGCTGCGCCAGGCGGTGGAACAGGCGCATCCGTTCACCAAGCGCGAAGCGACCCTGACCTCTATCACCGGCGTCAGCATCACGGTCGACTATGCGGTGACGCCCATCCTCAACCGCAACGAGACGCTGCTGCTGCTCGAGGTCCATCCGCGCGACCGGCTGATGCGGATCACCCGCGAAGAAGCACAGCTGTCCAAACAGGAGACCACCAAGCTGCTGGTGCGCGGACTCGCCCACGAGATCAAGAACCCGCTCGGCGGCATCCGCGGCGCAGCGCAACTACTATCCCGCGAGCTGCCGGAAGAGTCGCTGAAGGACTACACCAACGTCATCATCGAAGAAGCCGACCGGTTGCGGAACCTGGTGGACCGCATGCTCGGCTCGAACAAACTGCCAAACCTGGCGCCGACCAACATCCATGAAGTGCTGGAGCGGGTCAGCAGCCTGGTGGAAGCGGAGAGCCAGGGCAGCATCACCCTGGTCCGCGACTACGACCCGAGCATCCCCGACCTGCTGCTCGACCGCGAGCAAATGATCCAGGCCGTGCTCAACATGGTACGCAACGCCATGCAGGCGATCGCCGGGCAGAACGACCTGCGTCTCGGTCGCATCACCCTGCGCAGCCGTACCCTGCGCCAGTTCACCATCGGCCACACGCGTCACCGCCTGGTGTGCAAGGTGGAGATCATCGACAACGGCCCGGGCATTCCGGCCGAGCTCCAGGAAACCATCTTCTACCCCATGGTCAGCGGCCGTCCGGACGGTACCGGACTCGGCCTGGCCATCGCCCAGAACATCATCAGCCAGCACCAGGGGCTGATTGAATGCGAGAGCCACCCCGGCCATACCGTGTTCAGTCTGTTCCTGCCCCTGGAACAAGGAGTGCATTGACCATGAGCCGATCAGAGACCGTCTGGATCGTCGACGACGACCGCTCCATCCGCTGGGTACTGGAAAAAGCCCTGCAGCAGGAAGGCATGACCACGGTGAGCTTCGACAGCGCCGACAGCGTGATCGGCCGCCTCGGCCGGCAGCAGCCGGACGTGATCATCTCCGATATCCGCATGCCCGGCGCCAGCGGCCTCGACCTGCTGGCGCAGATCCGCGAACTGCATCCGCGCCTACCGGTGATCATCATGACCGCGCATTCCGACCTCGACAGCGCGGTGGCCTCCTACCAGGGCGGCGCCTTCGAATACCTGCCCAAGCCGTTCGACGTCGACGAGGCGGTCTCCCTGGTCAAGCGCGCCAACCAGCACGCCCAGGAGCAGCAGGGCCTGGAGCTGCCGGCGAACCAGGCGCGCACGCCGGAGATCATCGGCGAGGCGCCGGCGATGCAGGAGGTATTCCGCGCCATCGGCCGCCTCAGCCATTCCAACATCACCGTGCTGATCAACGGCGAATCGGGTACCGGCAAGGAGCTGGTCGCCCATGCCCTGCATCGCCACAGCCCGCGCGCAGCCTCGCCATTCATCGCGCTGAACATGGCGGCGATCCCCAAGGACCTGATGGAATCCGAGCTGTTCGGCCATGAGAAGGGCGCCTTCACCGGGGCCGCCGCCCAGCGCCGCGGACGCTTCGAGCAGGCCGATGGCGGCACCCTGTTCCTCGACGAGATCGGCGACATGCCGGCCGACACCCAGACCCGCCTGCTGCGCGTCCTGGCCGACGGCGAGTTCTACCGGGTCGGCGGGCACACGCCGGTGAAGGTCGACGTGAGGATCATCGCCGCCACCCACCAGAACCTGGAAAGCCTGGTGCGCGACGGCAAGTTCCGCGAGGACCTGTTCCATCGCCTGAACGTGATCCGCATCCACATCCCGCGGCTGGCCGACCGCCGCGAGGACATCCCGGCGCTGGCCCGGCACTTCCTCAGCCGCGCCGCCCAGGAGCTGGCGGTGGAACCCAAGCTGCTGAAGGCGGAAACCGAGGAGTACCTGAAGAACCTCGGCTGGCCGGGCAACGTCCGACAACTGGAGAACACCTGCCGCTGGATCACCGTGATGGCCTCCGGCCGCGAGGTGCACATCGACGACCTGCCGCCGGAGCTGCTGACCCAGCCGCAGGACAGCGCGCCGGCGGCGAACTGGGAACAGGCCCTGCGCCAGTGGGCCGACCAGGCGCTGGGCCGCGGCCAGTCGAACCTGCTGGACAGCGCCGTGCCGGCCTTCGAACGGATCATGATAGAAACCGCCCTCAAGCACACCGCCGGCCGCCGCCGCGATGCCGCCGTGCTGCTCGGCTGGGGCCGCAATACCCTGACCCGCAAGATCAAGGAGCTGGGGATGAACGTCGATGGAGCCGACGACGAAGGCGACGACTGAAGCGCCACTGCTCCCATGAGCGACCCAACGGGGCCTTCGGGCCCCGTTTTTCATGGTCCGTCGCGCGCCCCTGCCAAGCGAGACGCCGCCCCGGCCTCGGCAGAGCGCCCGCCCGGCACCACCGGTCAAACCATGGCGTAGGGCGAATAACCGCATCGCGGTTATCCGCCGATTGTGCAGGGCCGCGGCGGATAACGCCTATGGCGTTATTCGCCCTACCGTCCGCAGCACAGCC
>NZ_KV812623.1:65046-144066 GCF_001813485.1 Pseudomonas sp. HMSC067G02 | reverse complement strand
GGTGATGGACATATAGGCGGGGGTTGCCATGGATACGTTCCTTGTCGTTGAAAGTGCCCAGGCGATATGCCGGGGTCACCGGTGCTAGACAAGAACTGTGCCACTGGTCTTGAAACTCTTTTCCATCAAGGCGTTATTGGGGGAAACCAAAAATTCGCTGGCGATTCTCATGGGAAGAACACTGAAAATTGCGCAACTTTTTGCGCACCGCTTGCAAAAAGTTGCGCACTCTCTCGGAGCCCTTTGGGTATTTGTTCCCTAGCGTTCTATCCACAACGTTATCAACCAAAAAGTTGCACAGTTCTTCATTGGCAAGGTAGGCGAAGATCGCGCCGCACGGTTTCGTTCCATCGGCCCAGGGTGAAGGAAAGTGAGTTATCGGAGAGGTTGGGGGCTGAAAGATATGGCGAGTTATGGCCAAAAGCCCTCTATGGAGAGGGCTTTTGGGGTAGGGCCAGCAGGGTTGTTCTGCTGCGGGGAACCGGAGGTGCGGTTCTTCGCCTTTCGGCCAAGGCTCAGTTGATCTGTGCGCCCTTGGCGATCCAGCTGCCGATCAGGTTGCGTTCTTCCTGGGTCATCTGCGTGATGTTGCCCAGCGGCATGATCTGCGAGGCCACGGCCTGGGCCTGGATCTTCGGTGCCAGTTGCTGGATCTGCTGCGGGGTGTCGAGCATGATCCCGCCTGGCGCGGTGCTGAACAGCTGGCTGGTCGGTTTCGCCGAGTGGCAGACGGTGCAGCGCTCCTGGATCACGTGATGGACCTTGTCGAAGTCGGCTCCGCTCGCGGTCCCGGCATTGGAGGCCTGGGGCGCGGCGGGCGCGGTTGGTGCGTCGCCGCCGGTCGCCGGTTGTGCCGGTGCCGCCGCCGGGGTGCTGGCCAGCGGTGCGGAAGCCTGCTGGTAGTTCGGCGTGGTGACGAAGGCCAGGGCGATCATGCCCAGCGCGCCGGCGGGCAGTGCCCAGGCGAAGCGGTTGCTTTCGTGGCGGGTGTTGAAGTAGTGGCGTACCAGTACCGCGAGCACCGCGATGGCGGCCAGGATCAGCCAGTTGTACTGGCTGCCGTAGGTGCTCGGGAAGTGGTTGCTGATCATGATGAACAGCACCGGCAGGGTGAAGTAGTTGTTGTGCCGGGAGCGCAGCAGGCCCTTGGCCGGCAGCACCGGATCGGGCTCGCGGTTTTCTTCGATGGCTTTCACCAGCGCGCGCTGGGCCGGCATGATCACCCTGAACACGTTGCCGACCATGATGGTGCCGATGATCGCGCCGACGTGCAGGTAGGCGCCGCGGCCGCTGAACACCTGGGTCAGGCCGTAGGCGGCGGCGACCAGCAGGACGAACAGGACCAGGCCGAGCAGGGCAGGGGTCTTGCCCAGCGCCGAATCGCAGAGGATGGTGTAGACGAACCAGCCGCAGACCAGCGAACCGATACCGATGGCGATGGCCGCCGCCGGCGCCAGGTCGCTGCCGGGGGCGATCAGGTAGAGGGTCGGGTTCAGGTAGAACACGATGGTCAGCAACACCACCCCGGACATCCAGGTGGAGTAGGCCTCCCATTTGAACCAGTGCAGGTTCTCCGGCATTTTCGGCGGAGCCAGCTTGTACTTCTCCAGGTGGTAGATGCCGCCACCGTGGATTGCCCAGAGGTCTCCGGACAGGCCTTCACGCGGGTTGCTGCGGTTGAGGTTGTTCTCCAGCCAGACGAAATAGAACGAAGCGCCGATCCACGCGATCCCGACGATCATGTGAATCCAGCGCACCAGCAGGTTCAGCCATTCGATGAGATGTGCTTCCACAGTCTTGTACCTCTTGCCCTGGCCGGCGGACCGGCGGCAGGACCTCTCTTATTGGTTTGATTGGGGGTCGAGGAGGAGCTGTTCGTCCTCGGTGAAGAAATGCTCGTCGCAGTTGTTCCCGGAACCGCTGCGATCGACCACCAGGAAGTCATCCCGCTTTTCGATCGTCAGCACCGGATGGTGCCAGACGCCGCGGTGGTAATTGACGCCCTGCCTTCCGTTGGTCAGGAAGGCGCGGACGAGGCCCGGTACAGGTACATCGCCAAGTGGCGCGACCACGACCAGAAAGGGGTTGCCGAGCAGCGGGATGAAGGCCTGGCTGCCCAGCGGATGGCGTTCCAGCATGCGGATGCGCAACGGCATTTCCAGCTTCTCGGCGCTGAAGATGCTGATGATCGCGTTATCTTCCGGTTGCGCGGTCTCGACCGTGGCCAGCTTGTGATAACGGCGGGTGGAGCCGTTGTTGATCATGAAATAGTCGCTGCCGGCGGTTTCGATCACGTCACCGAACGGGGCGAAGGCTTCCTTGGTCAACGGCTCGATCTTGAGAGTGCGCATACTGATCCTGTCGATTCTGTTTGTTGTATTCCGGACGCACGCGGGGCCCGGGTCTCACGGTAATTGTGGCCTGCCGAACAGGCGCAGGCGGCTGACGCCGCCGTCGGGAAAGATGTTCAGGCGTACATGGGTGATCGGGCCGAGGGCGTTGAGGTGCCGCTCGAACCGATGTTCCTGGTGCATTTCCAGCTTCTGCGCTGGCAGCAGCTCGCGCCAGAAGAGGCTCTGTGCCTCGATCCGGGCCTCGTTTCCGCCTTCCACGAAGGCGGCCTGAATGCTGCAGCTTTCTGGATAGTTGCCCTTGAAGTGCAAGGTATCGACGACCGCCGCCTCGATGCTGCCGGGATGGCCGAGGGCGACGATCACCCAGTCGTGGCCCGGCGTGCGGCGGCGGCCGGTTTCCCAGCCGTCGCCCATGTTGATGGCACGTCCGGGGTTGAGCAGGTTGCCCATGCGTCCGAAATGCTGGTCGGAACAGGCCAGCGCCCGGCCGCCGTTGACCGCTGCGGCCAGGTCGAGCGCCGTTCCCGGCGGCTGGCTGCTCCAGTCGCGGTAGGGCACGCCATAGAGGCGCAGGCGGGCGATACCGCCGTCCGGGTAGATGTTCAGACGCAGGTGGGTCCAGGGACGTTCGTCGTCTATCGGGTGGTAGTGATGGCTATCGCCCTGCAGCCCCACCGCCGGCAGCACTTCGCTCCAGGACGTGCTGTCGTCCGGGTCGCCTTCGGTGCAGAAGCAGCCATCCAGGGAAGCCGCCGGCGGATGGTTGCCGGTGAAGAAGCGGGTGTCGATGTCGACGCCCTTCAGCACGCCCGGCACACCCAGGCGGATCACCGCCTGGTCATGGCCCTCGAAGCGCTTGCGGCGGGTTTCCCAGCCGTCCATCCACTTGCCGCTGTCGTCGAATACGCCTTCCTTCCACACCGGTTCGCCGGCCTGCAGCATGCGGCTGGCCGGGGCGAACCATTCGTCGCTGACGGCGACCACCTGGCTGCCCAGGCGTGCGTCGGCGAGGTCGAGATAGTGGCGGAAGGGCGAGTGTTCGGCGTTCATGCTCGTCTCCGCAGGCCTCAGAGCTGCTGCAGGCGGAACAGGGCGATCTTGTTGATCTCGGCCAGCGCAGTAGCGAACTCCTCGTCGGCGGAGTGCTGGATGCGTTCCTCGAATGCCGCCAGGATCTGATGGCGGTTGCTGCCCTTCACCGCCTTGATGAAGGGGAAGCCGAACCTGGCCTTGTAGGCGTCGTTGAGTTCGGTGAAGCGGGCGAACTCCTCGGCGCTGCATTCGTGAATCCCGGCGCCGGCCTGCTCGGAGGTGCTGGAGGCGGTCAGTTCGCCACGGATCGCCGCCTTGCCGGCGAGGTCCGGGTGGGCGTTGATCAGCGCCAGCTGGGCTTCGCGGCTTGCCGACAGGAGAATGTCGGCCATGCGCTGGTGCAGGCCCTCGATATCGTTGAGGCTGTCGTCGATGCCCAGGTCATAGGCCTTCTCGGCGACCCAGGGGGAGTGTTCGTAGATGTCGGCGAAGGCTTCGACGAAGGCCTCGCGGGACAGCGAGGCGGGGGTCAGGGTCTGGAAACGGCTCATGCCTCGGTCTCCTGGAAAGGATGCTCACGGTGCCAATGGCGGGCGATGTCTTCGCGGCGGGCGAACCAGACCTTGTCGTGGCTCTGCGCGTACTGGATGAAGCGCTCCAGGGCGGCCATCCGCGCCGGGCGACCGATCAACCGGCAATGCAGGCCGATGGAGAGCATCTTCGGCGCCGTCGCGCCTTCTTCGTAGAGCACGTCGAAGGCGTCCTTCAGGTACTGGAAGAACTGCTCGCCATTGTTGAAGCCCTGCACCTGGGTGAAGCGCATGTCGTTGGTGTCCAGGGTATAGGGAATCACCAGGTGCGGTTTCTCCGCGGTGCTGGCCGGGTCCCAGTAGGGCAGGTCGTCGTCGTAGGTGTCGGAGTCGTAGAGGAAGCCGCCTTCCTCCATCACCAGGCGCCGGGTGTTCGGGCCGGTGCGTCCGGTGTACCAGCCCACCGGGCGCTGGCCGGTGAGTTCGGTGAGGATGCGGATGGCTTCGAGCATGTGCTCGCGCTCCTGGGCCTCGTCCATGTACTGGTAGTCGATCCAGCGGTAGCCGTGGCTGCAGATTTCGTGGCCGTCGGCGACCATCGCCCTGATCACCTCAGGGTTGCGCTGCGCCGCCATGGCCACGGCGAACACGGTGAGCGGCACGTTGCGTCGCTTGAACAGCTTGAGCAGGCGCCAGACCCCGGCGCGGCTGCCGTATTCGTAGAGCGATTCCATGCTCATGTGGCGCACGCCCTGCAAGGGCTGGGCAGCCACCATTTCGGAAAGGAACGCCTCGGACTCCTTGTCGCCATGCAGGACGCAGCGCTCGCCACCTTCTTCGTAATTGAGCACGAAGGACAGGGCGATGCGCGCATCGCCGGGCCAGTGAGGGTGGGGAGGGTTGTTGCCGTATCCGATCAGGTCGCGTGGGTAGTCAGCGCTCACAGCAGTGTTCCTTATTGTGGATGGGGCGGCGGGCCGGACGGGCCGGGGATGCCGTGATGGATTTATTGTATACAAGTTTGCCTGCGGTCTGTAAATACAATCCTGTTTGCCGATCCCTGCCATTCATCCAGCAAAAAACCTGCCCGACTGGTCAGTTAGCGAAGAATGAGGCCCTGCGGGGTGGGGCTTGTGGAAGGAATGCCCGATTTCGGGGCGGCTGCCGCATTTTCGGTTGTGGCGGTGTTTTTTGTATACAATTCATCGAAGGATAACTTATATTGCTTCGCAAGCGGCTCCCTGGCGGGCTGCAAGCGAGCGGCGCCGGGCAGGTCCCGGAGCGATCCCCATCGAACGAAGGCAAGAGGAGGAGTGGTGTCCGCCAGCGGGCGCCCGCAACCCATGGGACGTTTGACCACGCATGTACTGGATTCCGCACACGGCTGCCCCGGCCATGGCATCAAGATCGAGCTGTACCGGGTAGAAGGCCAGCAACTGGAACTGATCGCCACCACCCTGACCAACCACGACGGCCGCTGCGACCAGCCGGTGCTGCAAGGCGAGGACTTCCGTCCCGGGGTCTATCAACTGGTGTTCAACGCCGGCGACTACTATCGCGCCCGCGGCGTGCAATTGCCGGAGCCGGCCTTCCTCGACCAGGTGGTGCTGCGTTTCGGCATCGCCTCCGCCGACGATCACTACCACGTACCGCTGCTGATCTCGCCCTACAGCTATTCGACCTATCGCGGCAGCTAGGTGCGTGCCACGAAACACTGACTCTCCGAGTCCTTTTCCCTGGCCCGCCATCGAGCGGGCTTTTTTTCGTTCGCGGGGAGTGCGCCGAGGGTTGCCGGTTATCCGCCACTCGTGGGCAGGAAGGGAAATGCGGCGCAGGGTACGAATGGGCGGGGGATGAAGCTGCGCGTCGCGAGCCCTGCGGGGCAACGACAGGTTCGAGGCGGATAGCCGCGTGCGGCCATCCGCCATCCGGGCGGGTCAGAGGAAGATGAACTTGGCGACGAAGATCACGAACAAGGCATAGAGGCTGGCCGAGACTTCGCGGTGCTTGCCGGTGAGGACCTTCATCGCGACGTAGGTGATGAAGCCCAGGGCGATACCGTCGGCCACCGAGAAGGTCAGCGGCATCATGATCACCGTGACGATCGCCGGGATGGTTTCGGTGTGCTCGTCCCAGTCGATGTGCGCCATCCCGCCCATCATCAGCATGGCCACGTAGATCAGCGCGCCGGCGGTGGCGAAGGCGGGGATCATCCCGGCCAGCGGGGCAAAGAACATCGCGGCGACGAACAGCACGCCGACCACCACCGCGGTGAGCCCGGTACGTCCGCCGGCGGCCACGCCCGCGGCGCTCTCCACGTAACTGGTCACCGGCGGGACACCGAGCATGCCGCCGAACACGCTGGAGGCGCTGTCGGCCTTCATCGCCTTCGACAGGTTCTCGATGCGCCCGTCCTCCTTCACCAGGTGCGCGCGCTGGGCGACGCCCATGAGAGTGCCGGCGGTATCGAACATGTGCACGAAGAGGAAGGCCAGGATCACGCTGATCATGGTGACGTTGAACGCGCCGGCGATGTCCATCGCCAGGAAGGTCGGCGCCAGGCTCGGCGGCGCCGAGAACACCCCGCCGTACTGCACCAGGCCGAGGGCCCAGCCGACCAGGGTGACGCTGAGGATGCTGATGAGGATGCCGCCGAACACCCGGCGGTACTCGAGCACGGCGATCATCAGGAAGCACAGTGCCGCCAGCAGCGGGCCGGGCGAGGTGAGGTGGCCGAGCTTGATCAGGGTCGCCGGGCTGGCCACCACGATGCCGGCGGTCTTCAGGCCGATCAGGCCGAGGAACAGGCCGACACCCGCGCCCATGGCGAACCTGAGGCTGCGGGGGATGCTGTTGAGCAGCCATTCGCGGACCCGGGAGAAGGTCAGCAGCATGAACATCACCCCGGAGATGAACACCGCGCCGAGGGCGATCTGCCAGCTGTAGCCCATGGTGCCGACCACGGTGTAGGTGAAGAAGGCGTTCAGCCCCATTCCCGGCGCCAGGCCCACCGGCCAGTTGGCGTACAAGCCCATCAGGAAGCAGCCGAGGGCGGCCGCCAGGCACGTGGCGACGAACGCCGCGCCGTGGTCGATGCCGGCGTCGGCCATGATGTTGGGATTGACGAAGATGATGTAGGCCATGGTGATGAAGGTGGTCAGCCCGGCCGCCAGCTCGGTCCTGACCGTCGTACCATGCTGGCGGAGCTTGAACAGGCGTTCGAGCAGGCCGGTGGCGGGCGGTGTCGCAGCGTAGATCCCTTGTTCTTCTTGTTTGGTGCTTTCCACAGCAGGTACTCCTCATCGCTCTTGTTGTTAGGTCCTGCGGGCCGGTTGGTTACCAGGTCCCTGACGCGGCTCGAAGGTGATGTGAGGGCACGATTTTCTGACCTTTGGGTCAAGAACTCGTGCGAGCGATTATGCCTTTGTATACAAAAAGGTCAAAGAATGTTTGAGGGTGTTTCGCCACATTTTTATCAGCTTTCCGTCACGCGTCCTTCCGGGCGGTGCCGCGCGCTCGGAACGAGGGGCGGAAAGGGGTGGTGCGCCGGATGCCGCTGCTTGTGTACACTATTTCGCTATCAGCCGCCGGCGTGCCTCACCCACGCCCGTGAGCCAGGATCAGCCCAGGCCACAAGCCGGACGCACAAGGTTCGAGACCGATGACCGATCAGTTGCAACACATCAGGAAGCCGCCGCGCACCGGCAAGGCTGCCCGCAGCGGTACCCAGGACGAGATCGTCTACGCCCACATCTTCGACGCCATCCTCGAACAACGCCTGGCCCCCGGCACCAAGCTGAGCGAGGAAGCGCTCGGCGAGATATTCGGCGTCAGCCGCACCATCATTCGCCGCGCCCTCTCGCGCCTGGCCCACGAGCAGGTGGTGCTGTTACGGCCGAACCGCGGCGCGGTGGTCGCCAGCCCGAGCATCGACGAGGCCCGGCAGATCCTTTTCGCCCGCCGCACCGTCGAGCGCGCCATCACCGAACTGGCCACCGACAACGCCACCGCCGAGCGCCTGGCCGAGTTGCGCGAGATGGTGGTGCAGGAACAATCCAGCTTCGCCCGTGGCGACCGGGGCGCCGGCATCCGCCTGTCCGGCGAGTTCCACCTGAAGCTCGCCGAGATGGCGCGCAACGCTCCTCTGGTGAGTTTCCAGCGCAGCCTGGTGTCGCAGACCTCGCTGATCATCGCCCAGTACGAAAGCGGCGGTCGCTCGCACTGCTCGTTCGACGAGCACAACGAGATCCTCGACGCCATCGAGAAAGGCGACAAGGAGCGCGCGGTGACCCTGATGATGCACCACATGGAGCATATCGACAGCAAGCTCAACCTGGAGAGCGACAACGCTTCCGGCGACCTGCACGCGGTGTTCTCGCACCTCCTCGGCGGCAAGAAGAAGCCTCGCCGGGCCAAGGCCGACAGCGACTCGGCGGCCTGATCCGAAGCATGAAAAAGCCCCGCGATGCGGGGCTTTTTCGTTTCCGCTGTCCCGTCCTGAATAAGGTTTACACCTCCCATGCCGATTTTCCGGAGAACCAGATGGAGCAAGGTGTAAACCTATTTCAGGACTAGACGCTCGGCTTTTTCAGGGATCGCCAGGCGGCCGATCCGGTCGTTTTCCAGGCTGCCGAAGTAGAGCTGGTCGCCCACCGGCTTCGCCGAGGTGATCATGCGCAGGTGGTGGCCGCTGGTGTCGTGCAGGCTGCGGACGATCCTGCCCTGTTCGTCGATGGCGATGACCAGCCCGTAGGCGGTCGGCTTGGGCAGGAACATGCGCGGCAGCTTGGCCAGCTGCGCCTTCAGCCAGGGATGCCGGTGGAGGAAGTCGGCGTCGGCCTTGCGCGGGGTCGGCAGGGCCACCCAGAAGGTACCCTTGCGGTCGCCCTGGAGGTTGTCCGGCAAGCCCGGCAGGTTGTCGATGAACACCTCGTGCTGGCCAGCCTTCTCGCCTTTCAGCCAGTAGCGGGTGATGCGATAGCGGTAGGTCTCGTTGACCAGTACGAAGTCCTCGTTTGCCGAGAGTGCCACGCCATTGGCGAAGTACAGGTCCTTGAGCAGCACCTCGGTCTTGCCGGTGGACGGGTCGTAGCGCAGCAGGCGGCCGTGCGGTCGGGCCTCGAGCAGGTCGAGGATGTAGTCGGGCTGGTGGAACTTGCTGGAAGCGTCGCTGAAGTAGATGCGGCCGTCGCTGGCGATGTCGAGGTCGTCGGTGAAGGCGAAGGGGACGCCGTCGGCCTCGGTGGCGAGGGTTTCCACCTTGCCCTGCGGATCGATGCGCAACAGGCCTTTCCAGGCGTCGGCGAGGATCAGGTTGCCGGCGGCATCGAAGTCCATGCCCAGCGGGCGGCCGCCGGTGTCGACGAAGGTCTCGACCTTGCCGCTGGCGTCCAGGCGTACCACGCGGCCGTCGGCGAGACCGGCATAGACGCGGCCCTGGCTGTCCACGGCGGTGTCCTCGGGGCCGTGCAGTTGGCCCTGGCCAAGCAGCTCGGCCTTCATCAGGGTGTCGTTGGGTTCGAGGACCCCGGTCATCTGCGGAGCGGCCGGGGCATCCCAGGCGAGCGGGTCGATCGGGCTGGTCTTCAGGGCCAGGTAAAGAGCCGCGCCAGCCAGCAGGAGGACGATTATTCCGCTGAGCTTCTTCATGCAGTTCCCTTGTTCGGATTGTCGGACAAGGGGCGGAGTATGGACATTCGCTACGTTCATCGGCAAGCGCGGTGCCGAGCGGAATGCTCGCAGGGCGCGAGGCTCTATATAATGCGCCGCACTTGACCAAGGAGATGTTCGTGACCGCGCCCGAAATCCAGTGGATCCGCGATGATGCCAGCCTGGCGCAGCAATGCCGGGAATGGCGCACACAGCCGTACCTCGCGCTCGATACCGAGTTCATGCGCGTCGATACCTTCTATCCCGCGGCCGGTCTGGTGCAGGTGGGCGATGGCCGGCAGGAGTGGCTGATCGATCCGCTGCTGATCCAGGACTGGAGTCCCTTCGCCGAACTGCTCGAAGACGAGCGGGTGGTGAAGGTGCTGCACGCCTGTAGCGAAGACCTCGAGGTGTTCCTGCGCCTCACCGGCAGCCTGCCGGTGCCGCTGTTCGATACGCAGTTGGCCGCCGCCTATCTCGGTATGGCCCATTCGATGGGCTATTCGAAGCTGGTGAAGGAGGTGCTGGTCATCGACCTGCCCAAGGACGAGACCCGTTCCGACTGGTTGCAACGGCCGCTCACCGAGATGCAGATGCGCTACGCCGCCGACGACGTCCAGCACCTCGCCCAGGTCTACCTGGCCCTGGATGCGCGGCTGAGCGAGGAGAAACGCGCCTGGCTGCTGGAGGACGGCGCCGAACTGGTCGCCAACCTCTGCCGCGAGAGCGATCCGCGCGAGGCCTACCGCGAGGTCAAGCTGGGTTGGCGGCTGCGTCCGCAGCAACTGGCGGTGCTCCGCGAACTCTGCGCCTGGCGCGAGGAGCAGGCACGCCTGCGCAACCGGCCGCGCAACCACGTGCTGCGCGAACGCACCCTGTGGCCGCTGGCGCGCCTGCTGCCGAAGAACAAGACCGACCTGGCGGCGATCGAGGACATGCATCCGCGCACCGTGCGCCAGGACGGCGACTTCCTCATCGAACTGATCGCCCAGGCTGCGCGCCTGCCGCAGAGTGAATGGCCCGAGGCGCTGCCCGAGCCGCTGCCGCCGGAGGTCACCCCGCTGCTCAAGAGCCTGCGCGCCATCGGCCAGCGCGAAGCGGAGACCCTGGGCATGGCGCCCGAGCTGATGCTGCGCAAGAAGATCCTCGAGGCACTGCTCAAGAGCGGCTATCCCGACGGTCCCTACGAACTGCCCGATTCCCTCCGCGGCTGGCGCCGCGAACGCATGGGCCAGGCCCTGCTGGACGCCCTGGAGAGCGCATGAAACGAATCTGTTCCGTTTACAAGAGCCCGCGCAAGAACGAGATGTACCTCTACGTCGACAAGCGCGAGGCGTTGAGCCGCGTGCCCGAGGCCCTGCTGGTGCCGTTCGGCGCGCCGCAACATGTCTTCGACCTGCTGCTCACCCCCGAGCGCCAACTGGCCCGCGAGGATGTCGCCAAGGTCCTGGAGAACATCGAGAAGCAGGGCTTCCACCTGCAGATGCCGCCGGGCGAAGAAGAGTACATCGAGCATCTCCCGGAAGAGTTGCTGCGCATGAACGACCCGCTCTGACGCGAGCCGTACCCCGCTGGCGCCGGCTTCCCGGCGCCACTTTAACGACGTGAAACCCGCTCTGTGCAAGGCTGCGCCTTCGGTGCATGATGTCCGCAAGATGTCGCACGATAGCGGAACCCCTGGCAGCGACCGTGGTCTACCAGCGCCAATCCTGCTGCTCTCGAGGGCTTCCCTCCAGGAGCCGTGATGCATGAAAGAACAATATTCTCCGGCCTGATCGCCAGCCCTTGTCCGGCTTGGCAGTGTGACCCATGCGCTTGCTGATTCTCGAACGTGACCACGCTCTCTATGCCGCGCTGCTGATGGCGGCCGACCCCAGCCTGAAGGTGGTGGCGGGGGACGACCCCCTGCAACTCATCGACGCCGCCAGCGAGTGCTCGATCTGGCTCGGCCAGCCCGACCTGGTGGCGCAGATGCTGCGCCAGGGCGTGCATCCGGTCTGGGTGCAGTCGACCTGGGCGGGCATCACGCCGCTGCTGGCCGCCGACCTGCCGAAGGACTACAGCCTGACACGCGCGGTAGGCATCTTCGGCCAGGTGATGAGTGAATACCTGCTGACCTACATGCTCGCCCACGAGCGCCAGTTCCTCGGTCGCCTGGCCAGCCAGGTCGGTTCGCAATGGGATAGCCGCACGCCTGGCGGGTTGCGTGGCCGGCAGGCGGTGATCGTGGGTACCGGGGAGATCGGCCAGGCGGTGGCGCATACCCTGTCCGGCTTCGGCATGGACCTGACCGGGGTGGCGAAGAATCCGCGTTCGCTGGTGCCGTTCAACCGCATGGGCTCGCTCGACGACCTCGGCCGCCTGGTGGAGACGGCCGACTACCTGATCAACCTGCTGCCCGACACCCCCGATACCCACGACATCTACGACCGTGCGCTGTTCGCCCGGCTCAAATCCACGGCGCTGTTCATCAACGCCGGGCGTGGCGTCGCGGTGGTGGACGCCGACTTGGTGGCGGCGCTGGAGAACAACCAACTGGCCGGCGCGGTGATCGACGTCTGCCGCGAAGAGCCGCTGCCGGCCAACCACCTGTTCTGGCATACCCCGCGCCTCTTGCTGACCGGCCACACCGCCGCGCCGACCCTGCCGGGGGCGATGGTCGAACTGTTCCGCGACAACCTCGCGCGCTTCTGGGCGGGCACCGCCATGCGTGGCGAGGTGGACTTCGCTCGCGGCTACTGAGCCGCGTTCCCTCAGGCAGCGAGCGGGAGCAGCGGATTCACCTCGACGGTGATGTGCACCAGTTCCTCATGCTCGGCCAGGCGGCGCTTGAAATAGTCGGCGCTGCCTTCCTCGGTGGTCAGCAGACTCAGCAGGCAGGCGTACTTGCCCTGGCCGACCTGCCATAGGTGCAGGTCGAGCAGTTCCGCCGGCAGCGGGCTGCTGGCGATCGCCGCGCGGATTTCCGCAGCCACCGGCGCATCCATCTGCGCATCCAGCAATACCCGACTGCTCTGCCGGATCAGGCCGCATGCCCAGACACTGACCAGTACCGCGCCGACGATACCCATCAGCGGGTCCAGCCAGGCCGCGTTCCACAGCAGGCCGCCGGCCAGCGCGACGATCGCCAGCAGCGAGGTGGCGGCATCCGCCAGCACGTGCAGGTAGGCGGCGCGCAGATTCAGGTCGTGCCGGTGGGCATGATGGTCGTGGTCGTGGTCGTGGTGCGAGTGGCCGTGCCCATGGTGGACATGGCCGTCGCGCAGCAGCCAGGCACAGGCGAGGTTGACCAGCAGGCCGAGCGCGGCGACCAGCATCGCCTGCTGGTAGTGGATCGGGCTGGGGTCGAGCAGGCGTTCGACCGATTGGTAGAGCATCAGCACGGCCACCAGCAGAAGCAGCAGGGCGCTGGTGTAGCTGCCGAGCACCTCGATCTTCCAGGTACCGAAGCTGAAGCGCGGGTCGTCGGCATAGCGCCGCGCGGCGCCGTAGGCGAGTATCGCAAGACCCAGGGCCAGGGCATGGGAACTCATGTGCCAGCCGTCGGCGAGCAGGGCCATGGAGTTGAACAGCCAGCCGCCGGCGATTTCCGCGACCATCATGCAGGCGGTGAGCAATACCGCCCAGCGCGTGTTGCGCTCGGCCAGCGGGTTGCCCTGGTCGAACCGATGGGAATGGCGCAGGGGCTGGGTAGTCGGGGTGCCGGGCATTTGCTACTGTCCTGTCGAGACGTCGAAAATATACTATACCCCAGTATATTACCTTGAGGAGAGAGCGGTGGCCCATACCATCCATGGGAAGAAGAAGCTCCTGGCGCGGGTGCGCCGGATCGCCGGGCAGACCCGGGCGCTGGAGCAGGCGCTGGAAGAGGGCAGCGAATGCGCGGCAGTGCTGCAGCAGATCGCGGCGATCCGCGGTGCGGTGAACGGCCTGATGAACGAAGTGCTGGAGGGGCACATCCGCGAACACCTCGGCGCCGAGCAGGCGAGCGCGGAACAGCGTCGCGAAGACCTGGAGCTGGTGGTGACCGCGCTGCGTTCCTACCTGAAGTAGCCATGTGCCGGCCGGTGCTTGGCCTGGAAGGGGCGGGGGACTAGACTATCGCGCCTTTTCACCAGCCCCCGATGCCATGGCCGCCAAAGTCGAACCCTTCTGGAAACGCAAGACCCTCGCCCAACTCGACCAGGACGAGTGGGAGTCGCTGTGCGACGGTTGCGGCCTGTGCTGCCTGCAGAAGCTCGAGGACGAGGACGACGGCAGCGTCTACTACACGCGTATCGCCTGCAAGCTGCTCGACCTGCAAAGCTGCCGCTGCACCAACTACGCCGAGCGCATCCGTTTCGTCCCCGACTGCATCCAGCTCACCCCGGCGCAGGCCGACGAGTTCCAGTGGTTGCCGCCGACCTGCGGCTATCGCCTGGTTGCCGAAGGCAAGGACCTGCCGCTCTGGCACCACCTGGTCTGCGGCGACCCGGAGCGGGTCCACAAGGAACGCATTTCCCAGTCCGGGCGCATGCTCAGCGAGACCCAGGTGGCCGAGGACGACTGGGAGGACTACCTGATCTTCCGCGCCGGCTGAGCTCGCGTCCGTCGCACTTCCTTACCTTGTGAAATGATATGTATTATCATTCGCATATTTGCGAAGGGACTTCCGTATCCGACGGAAGCGGGGAGGCGAGGTGTTGCAGCGGGTCAACGGCGCGGGGGGCGCCGCCGGAGGATGCACGGATGGATGAGCGCTTCCGTGGTTCCGTCTCGCATGCCTATCAGGCGTTCCATGGCGAGTTGCTGCGCTTCCTGCGCAAGCACCTGGGCAGTTCGGCGGACGCCGCCGACCTCGCCCAGGATACTTTCGCCCAGTGGCTGAAATGGCCGGGCCGGCAATCGGTCGAGCAGCCGCGCGCATTTCTTTTCCAGATCGCCCGCAACCTGTTGCGCGACCATTGGCGCCGGCAGCAGAGCCGCGGCCAGGATCTCGACCGGCCGGCGGCGAACGACGAACCCGCCGCGCTGGAAGGCGAGGCGGCCGGGCCGGGCGAGCGTTTCGAACAGCAGCAGCGCCTCAGCCACCTGGCGGCCGCGCTGGCCGAGCTGCCGCCGCGGCGGCGCGAAGCGTTCGTCCTGCACAAGTTCGACGGCCTGTCCCAGGTCGAAGTGGCCGAGCGCATGGGAATCTCCCTGAGCATGGTGGAAAAGCACATCGCCAGCGCCTTGCTGCACTGCAAGCGGCGGCTTGGCCAGGGAGGCGAAGGATGAAGCCGCTGGAACGACTGGAACCGCTGTTCGCCGACGAAACCGAAGAGGACATCGATCACCGCGCCGCCTACTGGTTCAGCCGGCGTCGTTCCGGGCATTTCAGCGCTGCCTGCCGGGCCGAGCTGGAGGATTGGCTATGCGCCGATCCGCGCCATCGCGAAGCGCTCGAGGGCATGGAGCGGCTCTGGCGCGAATTCGACGGCCTGCCGCGCCCGGCGCTGGACGATATTCCCGAACCGGTGCCGGCCTGGCGCCTGCCCCGGGCGCTGGCGGCGGCGTTCTTCGTGTTCTGCGCGCTGCTCGTCGCCACCCTGTTCTGGCGCGACCAGTCGCTCGGGCCGAACCTCGCCTACGGCACGGCGCCTGGCGAGCAGCGCGAGGTGGTCCTGGCGGACGGCTCGAAGCTGTTCCTCGACGTCGATACCCAAGTGCAGGTGCGTTACGCCGAGCGCACCCGCGACGTGCTGTTGAAGAAAGGCGAGGTGTTCTTCGTGGTCAGCCACGATCCGGCCCGGCCGTTCCGGGTCGGCAGCGGCGACAGCCGGGTCACCGTACTCGGTACCCAGTTCAGCGTCCGGCGCAACGCGCAGGCCCTCGCCGTGGCGGTGAAACAGGGGCGCGTGGCGTTGCAGCCGTCCCTGGAGAAGGATGCCGAACATGTGCTGCTGGCTGGCGACAGCGCGCGCCTGGACCTCGCCGACCAGCGCCTGGAACTCGGCCATGTGGCGCCGGAGCAGGTCGCCAGTTGGCGCGATGGGCAACTGGTGTTCCGCGACAAGCCGCTGGGCGAACTGGTGGAGGAACTGTCGCGCTATCGTGCCGCGCCGATCCGCCTGGGAGATCCCCGGCTTGCCGGCAAGCGGGTCTCCGGTACGGTGCGGATCGCCCGCCCCGACGATTTTCTCCTCGCTCTGCCGGCGCTATTGCCGGTGCGGGTACAGCCGCAGGCTGGCGGTGAGGTGCTGATCCTGGCGCGCTGAGGCGCGTCGTCAGCATTAATGAAAATATTTTTCATTCGCATATGTGGGTTTTTCTCCCTGCTGCGTCTTCTCTGCTGTCCGTCGCCGCTGCCGGCGACATCCAGCAGTCACTTGGGGAGAGTTCCAGCATGACCTTGCCTTTCACCCGCGCCGCCTGGCGCCCGCTGTGTTCCGCCGCCGTGCTCGGCGCCGCGTTGTGGGCCGCCGGCGCCAGCGCTGCCGAACGACGCTTCGACCTGCCGGCGCAGCCGCTGGCCGCCTCGCTGTCGCGCCTGGCGCAGCAGGCGCAGGTCCAGGTGCTGTTCGACGAGTCGCTCCTGCGGGGCCTGCGCGCTCCGGCGCTGAGCGGCAGCTACGGGGTGCGCGAGGCGCTGGAGCGGTTGCTGGTCGGTTCCGAGCTGGAGCTGGTGGAGGCGGGCGGCGGCTACGTGGTGCGCCAGCGCCAGGTCGACGCCTACAGCGACAACGCACTGCAACTGGACGCGCAGACCATCGTCGGCAACGGTCGCGAAGTGGACGCCAGCAACGTCGGCCGTTCGACCCTGACCCGGCGGGATATCGAACGCCAGCAGGCGGACAACATCCCCAGCCTGCTGCAGACCCTGCCCGGAGTGACCATGGGCGGCTCGCCCAAGCCGGGCGGACAGACCACCAACATCTGGGGCCTGGGTGACGCCGAGGACGTGCCCTATACCCTGGACGGCGCGCAGAAGAGCGGCTTCGAGCGTTACCAGCAAGGCACCGTGTTCATCGAACCGGAAATGATCAAGCGCATCGAGGTGGAGAAGGGGCCGCACTCGGTGTTCACCGGCAATGGCGGCTTCGGCGGCACCGTGCACATGGAGACCAAGGACGCGCCGGACCTGCTGCGCGAAGGCCGCGACGTCGGCGCCATGCTCAAGTACGGCTATCACTCCAACGACCAGCAGAAGATCTACTCCGGCGCCGTGTTCGGTCGCAGCGAAGACCGCCGCGTCGATGCCCTGCTCTACCTCAACGGCCGCGACGGCCGCGACATGAAGCTGGCCGACAACCTGCCGCTGTCGCCCACCGACTACCCGATCAACCCCAAGCGCCTGCCCAACAGCGCCCAGGACGAGAAGACCGGCCTGTTCAAGCTCAACCTGCACCCCACCGAGGAGCACGACCTGGGCTTCACCTACCTGCGCTCGAAAAGCTCGCGCTGGACGCCGTTCTCCGCCAGCAGCTACCCGACCCCGCCGAGCCAGTGGACCATCGACCGTTACGGCTACGAGCTGGGCCTGACCCGCCTGCTGGCCCACCGCGATACCACCGACACCACCTGGACCGGCAAGTACAACTACCATCCGCTGGACAATCCCTGGATCGACCTGCAACTGAGCTATTCCGACGCCCGCACCGAGCAACTCGACCGTCGCGAGGACACCGCCTTCTACCAGCTCGCCACCGGCGGCAAGCGGATGCGTACCGAGTACCAGGACAAGGTCCTGGAACTGCGCAACACCAGCCGTTTCGATACCGGAGCGCTACAGCACGAGCTGACCTTGGGCGCGGCGCTGCACAAGCACAAGCGCGACATCCTCATGCACATGCCGGGCAAGACCTATGAGACCCCGCGCTACAACTACGGCTGGCTGCAACCGGCATTCATGCCGGCCGGCAAGCAGGACACGCAGAGCTTCTACATCCAGGACGCGATCACCTACGGCAGCCTGACCGTCACTCCATCGATGCGCTTCGACAGCGTGCGCAACGACGGCCAGGCCAACCTGGCGCCGATCTACGACAATCCCAAGCTCGGCCATGACTATCGCGCCCAGACCTACTCCGGCTGGTCGCCGCGGCTGTCGGTGTTCTGGACCGCGACGCCGAACCTGGCGTTCTTCGCCGACTACACCGAGACCTGGCGAGCGCCGGTGATCGACGAACAGTACGAAGTGCAGAACAGTTCGACCATCGGCGGCAGCAGCCGCGACCTGGACGCCGAGCGCATCCATGCGATCCGTGGCGGCAGCGTGATCAACCTGCCGGACCTGCTGGTCGCCGGCGACAGCCTGCAGATCCGCACCACGTTGTTCCAGAACCGCATCAAGGACGAGATATTCCGCACCCGCAGCGTCGGCTGCCGCCAGCAGTCGATCGACAACGGCAGTATCGGCGGTAGCTGCGGCGACATGCTGCCGCTGAGCAACTACCGCAACCTGCCGGGCCTGACCATCAAGGGCTTCGAGATCGAGAGCTTCTACGACAGCCAGCGACTGTTCGGCAGCCTGTCCTACTCGTGGATGACCGGCAAGCACGATGGTGCCTACAGCAATCCCTGGGGACCGAACGTGTGGGCGCGCGACATCCCGCCGCCGAAGTGGGTGGCCATGCTCGGCCTGAAGGTTCCGGAATGGGACGCCAAGCTCGGCTGGCAGGGCGAGTTCGTGCGCAAGACCGACCGCCTGCCCAGCGATCGCTACAGCGGCGGGATGGGTACCGGTTCCGGCGATATCTACTGGGATCACGCGGCCAACGACAGCTACGACACCCATCGGCTGTTCGCCGAGTGGGTCCCGGCCAAGCTGGGCCTGAAGGACACCCGCATCGACTTCACCGTGGACAACCTGTTCAACCGCTCCTATCGCCAGCCGCTGGGCGGCGACCTGGTCTACAGCCAGGGACGCAACGCCAAGATCAGCGTCACCCAGTTCTTCTGAGGGGCGTCAGCGCACCGAACCGATGCGCCGGGTGTCCTCGGCATACCAGACGACGAACACCCGGCCGACCAGGTCGGCGCGCGGTACGTAGCCCCAGTAGCGGCTGTCGTTGGAGTTGTCGCGGTTGTCGCCGAGCATGAAGTAGAGGCCGGCGGGGACGGTCCGCTCGGCCATGCGCAGGGAGTCCGGCTGGCGCAGCGCCTGCTGCGCCAGGTAGGGCTCGGTCACCTGGTGGTCATTGACGTAGAGCCGGCCGCCATCGATTCGCACGCGATCGCCGGGTATCCCGGCGATGCGCTTCACATAGGCGATGCTGCGCTGCGGCGGGAAGCGGAACACCACCAGGTCGCCGACCTGCGGGTCGGCGAAGGCGTAGCGCGCGGCGTTGGCGAGGATGAAGTCGCCCTGTTGCAAGGTCGGTTCCATCGAGCGCGAAGGGATCTTGTACAGCGCCACGCCGAGGAGCCGCGCGCGCGGGTCGAGACTGGCGGTGCCGAACGGATTCGCCAGGTAGACGGCCAGCATGATCGCGGCGAGCAGGCCCATGGCGGGCCAGAAGCGTCGTTTCACGAAGGTTCCCTTTTTCGTGGCGGAAGGCCGGCGTCGCCGGCCCCCGCGGTCGTCATACCAGGCCGAGGACCTTGAGCAGGAAGGCGTATTCCAGCGCCACGTCCTTCAGCCCCTGGTAGCGGCCGCTCATGCCGCCGTGGCCGGCGCCGAGGTCGGTCTTGAGCAGCAGCAGGTTGGCGTCGGTCCTGGTCGCCCGCAGTTTCGCCACCCACTTGGCGGCTTCCCAGTACTGCACGCGGCTGTCGTTGTAGCCGGCGACCACCAGCAGGTGCGGGTAGTCCTGGGCCCTGACGTTCTCGTAGGGCGCGTAGGCGGCGATCCGCGCATGCACCTCGGGCTCCTGCGGGTTGCCCCACTCATCGTATTCGGTGACGGTCAGCGGCAGGTCCGGATTGAGCATGCTGTTCAGCACGTCGACGAACGGCACCTCGGCGATCGCCGCGCCGAATAGTTGCGGGCGCTGGTTGAGCACCGCGCCGATCAACAGCCCGCCGGCGCTGCCGCCGCTGATGGCGAGTCCCTCGGGACGGCAGTAGCCCTCGGCGAGCAGGTGCTCGGCGCAGGCGATGAAGTCGTCGAAGCTGTTCTGCTTGTGTTCCAGCTTGCCGGCCCGGTACCAGGCTTCGCCCAGTTCGCCGCCGCCACGGACATGGGCGATGGCGAAGACGAAGCCGCGTTCGAGCAGGCTCAGGCGGGCGTGGGAGAACCAGGGATCGAGGCTATGCCCGTAGGCGCCGTAGCCATAGAGATAGAGCGGCGCGGGGCGCCCGGCGGCGATGCCGTCGAGGACTTCCTTGCGCGCCACCAGGCTGACCGGCACCTGCGTGCCGTCGCCGCTGCTGGCCCAGATGCGCCGACTGGCGTAGGCGTCGGCGTCGAAGGGGCCTTCCACCGGGGTCTGCTTGAGGACGGTCTGCGTGCCATCGGCGAGGTTCAACTGGCGTACCTGCGCCGGACGGTTCAGGGCCTCGTAGCGCAGTCGCACGCAGGGGCTGTCGAATTCCAGGCTGTCCTGCACATAGAGGCTGTAGGCGGCGTCCGGCAACTGCACGCGGTAGGCCGGCAGGCCCTGCGGTTGCACCTCGATCACCGGCAGGCCGCCGTCGCGCAGGCCGAGGATCACCGCCTCGGCGTTCAGGCTGACATCTTCCAGGGTCCGCTGCGGGTCGTGGGCCACGCGCAGTTGCCAGTGCTCGCGAGTCGGCCGCGTCTCCTCGGCCTGGTAGAGGGCGAAGTTGATCCCCGCCTGGTTGCTGCGGATCAACCACAGGCCCCGGCCGTCGAGGCGACCGTGGTCGGGGTAGTACTCATGGCCTTCCTCGCGCGGCGCCAGGCAGCGGAACGTTCCCTGCGGCTGGTCGGCGTCGAGCACCCAGGCCTCGCTGGTGGTCTTGCTGTTGAGCAGGAGGATCAGCTGGCGTTCCGAGCTGGAGCGGTAGCAGTGCAGGAAGAAGCGCCCGTCGCCTTCCTCGAACACCAGCTCGGCGCCGGCCTCGCCCAGGCGGTGGCGATAGAGCTTGTGCGGGCGGTGGGTGTCGTCCAGTTCGCCGAAGAACAGTGTGCGGTTGTCGTTGGCCCAGGTCAGGCTGCCGTCGCAGTCGTCGAAGGGCAGGGCCTGCACCGAGCCGCTGGCGAGGTCCTTGACGAACAGGCGGTAGATCTCGTCGCCGCTGGTGTCCAGGCTGTAGGCCAGCAGGCTCTGGTCGGGGCTGATGCTGAAGGCGCCGAGGGAGAGGAAGCCGCCGTCGGCCAACTGGTTGGGATCGAGCAACAGTTGCTCGGCGCCTTCGTCGACCGCCAGGCTGCCGTCCGCCGGACGTGGGCAGCGGTAGTGGCGCGGGTATTCATCGCCGGCGGTGGTGCGCTGGTAGTACAGCCACGGACCCCAGGGACTGGGCAACGACAGGTCGGTCTCGCGGATGCGTCCCCTGATCTCCTCGAACAGGGTCTCGCGCAACCCGGCCTGGTCGGCCAGTTCGCTATCCAGGTAGGCGTTCTCGGCCTTCAGGTAGTCGAGCACCTCCGGGGCGTCGCGCTCCTCCAGCCAGGCGTAGGGGTCGCGTCCGGCGTCGCGGCGGGCGATGGGGGGCTGCGGATGGGGCATCGGGAATCCTCGTCGATCCGGCCATGCGCGAGGCCGGGAAATCTGAATAAAACTGGCGGCGCGGCGCCCGCCATCGGTGGGTAGGCGCGTCGGCATGCAAAAGCGGCTATCATAAGCCCCCCATCACCGCTATCGCCACGCACGCCGCATGAATGAACAAGACTATCTGATCGCCTGGGGCGCCTACGCCATCGCCGGACTCGGCCTGATGCTGGTGTTCTGGCTGATGACCGGCTGGATGTGGCGCTGGCTGCGCGAACCCCTGCGGCTGATCGTCTTCATCCTGCTGTTCACGCCGACTCCGGTGGACCCGCAGAATGACCTCTACGCCCCGGCCATCGCCATCACCGCGCTGGACGTCGTGTTCAAGGTCGGCAACAACGCCTGGCGCGCGGTCTCCGACCTGGCCCTGGTGGCGCTGCTGGGTTTCGGCCTGTACCTGCTGATCGCCGCCATCCGCTGGCCGCTGGAGCGGGCCTGGAAGAATCGCCGGCATCCGTCGCAGGATGCCGAGGACGAGCCGACCCTGCGGCAGATGATGCAGCCCGAGTTGATGCCGGACGTCGACACCCGCACCGACGAGCACGGCGACCGGCGCATGCGCATCGAGCCGCGCCTGTAGCCTTTCGCGACGAAATCCATTCTTGCACTACGCCCGGCAGGCGTTCAGCATGAGGCGAGGCCTATGTCGGGATTTCCCATGGATTGCGTGTTCTGCGCCATAGCGGGTGGCCGCGAGCCGGCGCACAGACTCTTCGAGGACGAGCATTTCATCGTCCTGCTGGACATCTTTCCGCTGCGACCGGCGCACGTGCTGATCGTAGCCCGCGAGCACGCCCCGCACCTGAGCGATCTTTCCGCCGCCGCCCGCGACGCCCTCCCGGCGCTCGCCGAGCGTACCGGTCGCGCGTTGCGCCGGGCCGGTTTCGGCGTGGAAGGCATCAACCTGTTGCTCAACGATGGCGTGGCGGCCAACCAGCACGTGGCGCACCTGCATCTGCACCTGATTCCCCGGCGTCGCGGCGACCTGCCGCGACTGCTCTGGCGCGCCCTGACCCGTTTCCTGCCGATCGGTCGCGCGAGCCTGCAGGCGCGTCTGCAGCGGGAAGGAGAACTACTACGTACAGCCTTGCTCAGGGAGGTTTGAGCCATGTGTGAACTATTGGGCATGAGCGCCAACGTCCCGACGGACATCGTCTTCAGCTTCACCGGACTGATGCAGCGCGGCGGCGGCACCGGCCCGCACCGCGACGGTTGGGGCATCGCCTTCTACGAAGGACGCGGCGTGCGGCTGTTCCAGGACCCGCTGGCGAGCGTCGATTCGGAGGTGGCGCGGCTGGTGCAGCGCTTCCCGATCAAGAGCGAGACGGTCATCGGGCACATCCGCCAGGCCAACGTCGGCAAGGTCGGGCTGAGCAACACCCACCCCTTCATCCGCGAACTCGGCGGGCGCTACTGGACCTTCGCGCACAATGGCCAACTGGCCGACTTCCAGCCCAAGCCCGGCTTCTACCGCCCGGTCGGCGAGACCGACAGCGAGGCGGCCTTCTGCGACCTGCTGAACCGCGTGCGCCGGGCTTTCCCCGAGCCGGTGCCGGTGGAGGTGCTGTTGCCGGTGCTGATCTCGGCCTGTGACGAATATCGCAAGAAAGGCGTGTTCAATGCCCTGATCAGCGACGGCGACTGGCTGTTCACCTTCTGCTCCAGCAAACTCGCCTACATTACCCGCCGCGCGCCGTTCGGCCCGGCGCGGTTGAAGGATGCCGACCTGACCGTGGACTTCCATGCGGAAACCACGCCGGACGACGTGGTCACGGTGATCGCCACCGAGCCGCTCACCGACAACGAGAACTGGACCTTGCAGCAGAGCGGCGAGTGGGTCCTCTGGTGGGGCGGCGAGGTGTTGGCCAAGGGGCGGGTCTGAATCGCCGCCGTGGACGAGGAGAGCGCATGTTCCGCAGTTACCTGAGACTGGTGCTGTTCACCCTGGGCCTGCTGCTCGGGGTGCAGGTGCCCGGCTTCATCGACGACTACGCCAAACGCGTCGACGCCCATCGCCTGGAGGCCGCGCAGAACATCCAGGGCTTCCAGCAGACCGCCGGGCAGTTCTTCAACGGCAGCCTGGAGGAACTGGTCAGGCATTACCGCAGCAACAGCGATCCGGTGTTCCAGCGCGACGGCGAGAACCTCGACCGCCTGATGCGCCGCGCGCGCATGCTCGACGCCGAGTGGCAGGCCATGCAGGGGCCCTGGTACGCCCGCGCCTGGCACATGCTGCGCGCACCGAACCATGAGTTGCTGATGGAAACCTATGCCAGCTACAGCTACCAGGTCCTGCTCAAGCCCGAGGTGATCGCCTGGGGCCTGGGCTGCGCCTTGCTGGTCGCCTGGATCGCCGAGCTGATCGTGTATTCGCTGGCCTCGCTGTTCGGCTTCGGCGAAGACCGCCGCACCCGCGAGCGTCACTGGAGCTGACGGCGCGACTCAGGCCGCCGCCAGTTCCAGGAACGCCCTGATCACCCGTAGGCCGCGGCGCTTCTCCAGGCAGCCGATCAGGTGGCAGTTGGTCAGCTCGGGACCGACCAGCGGCACCGCGCGAACCCGCGGATCGTTGCCGACCTCCAGGGAAGACACCACGCCGACGCCCAGTTCGGCGGCCACCGCTTCGGTCACCGCTTCCCGGCTGTCCAGCTCCAGCAGCACCCGCGGCTGCACGCCCTGGCTGGCGCAGGCGCGGTCGAAGGTGCGGCGGGTGATCGAGCCGGGTTCGCGCAGCACCATGATCTGCTGGTCGAGTTCTTCCAGCGGTACGCCTTCGCTGCGTTCGCACCAGGGATGCTGGCGAGGCAGCAGGGCGCAGATGCGCGAATTCACCAACTCCTCCAGGAACAGCCCGGGACGCGCCTCGACCTCGGTCAGCACGGCGACGTCGACGTGTTCGCTGAGCAGCGCCGCGAGGGTTTCCTGGGCGTTGCCCAAGCGCAGGTTGACGGTGATTCCCGGATAGCTCGCGCGCAGCCGGGCGAGCATCGGCATCACCAGGTGCGGGCCGTCGGCGGCGACCTCGAGGCGGCCGGAGACCAATTGTCGATTGGCGTCGAGCAGGGCCTCGGCTTCTTCCTCCAGGGCGAACAGGGTGCGTGTGATCGCCACCAGGCGCGAGCCTTCCTCGGTCAGTTCGATGCGCCGGGCGGTGCGTCGGAACAGGGTGACCTGGTAGTGCTCCTCGAGTGCCTTGACGTGTCCGGTCACCGCCGGTTGGCTGATACACAGGCGCTCGGCGGCGCGGGTGAAACTGCCTTCGCGGGCGACGGCGTCGAAGGCGCGGAGCTGGAAGAGATTCATGGTATCGGCCTGGCTTATGGCTGGCATCGGAACAAACAATTTGAACGATAGTAGCGCGGCGCTCACCTTATGTCTCCAGGCTTCCCCGGAACGCCGGCGCGGAACGACCGCCCGGACCGCGAAGCCCGATCCGGTTTCTTTCGCCGATTCCCGCAGAGGAAATGAGCATGAGCACTGCCGAACGCGCACCCATCCTGCTGACCCCCGGTCCGCTGACCACCTCCTACCGTACCCGTCGGGCGATGATGGTCGACTGGGGCTCCTGGGACAGCGATTTCAACGAACTCACCGCCAGCGTCTGCCAGCGCCTGCTGAAGATCGTCGGCGGCGAAGGCAGCCACACCTGCGTACCGTTGCAGGGCAGCGGCACCTTCGCCGTGGAAGCGGCGATCGGCACCCTGGTGCCGCGCGACGGCAAGGTCCTGGTGTTGATCAACGGTGCCTACGG
This sequence comes from Pseudomonas sp. HMSC067G02, assembly GCF_001813485.1. Taxonomy (NCBI): domain Bacteria; kingdom Pseudomonadati; phylum Pseudomonadota; class Gammaproteobacteria; order Pseudomonadales; family Pseudomonadaceae; genus Pseudomonas; species Pseudomonas sp. HMSC067G02. The sequence continues at coordinate 119,114 of NZ_KV812623.1, read as the reverse complement.
CAAGCGCCTGGCGAAGATCTGCGAGGTCCTGCAACGGCCCTTCAGCACCTTCGAGACCGAAGAGAACGTGCCGACCACCGCCGCTGACGTCGAGCGCCTGCTGGCCGCCGATCCGGCGATCAGCCATGTGGCGCTGATCCACTGCGAGACCAGCACCGGCATCCTCAATCCGCTCGAGGCCATCGCCAAGGTCGTCGAGCGTCACGGCAAGCGCCTGATCGTCGATGCCATGAGCTCCTTCGGGGCGATCGGGATCGATGCCCGGAAAGTTCCGTTCGATGCCTTGATCGCCGCCTCCGGCAAGTGCCTGGAGGGCGTCCCCGGGATGGGCTTCGTCTTCGCCCGCAGCGCCGCCCTGGAAGCCAGCGCCGGCAACTGCCACTCCCTGGCCATGGACCTGCAGGACCAGCACGCCTACATGCGCAAGACCGGGCAGTGGCGCTTCACCCCGCCGACCCATGTGGTCGCCGCCCTGCACGAAGCGCTCAGCCAGTACGAAGAGGAGGGCGGCCTGCCGGCGCGCCAGCGGCGCTACGCGGGCAATTGCGAAACGCTGCTCGGCGAGATGGCCCGGCTCGGTTTCCGCAGCTTCCTGCCGGCGGAAATCCAGGCGCCGATCATCGTTACCTTCCACGCGCCGCGCGATCCGCGCTACCGCTTCGCCGACTTCTACCAACGCGTGCGGGAGAAGGGCTTCATCCTCTATCCGGGCAAGCTGACCCAGGTGGAAACCTTCCGCGTCGGCTGCATCGGCCACGTCGACGCCGCGGAGATGCAGCAGGCGGTCGCCGCCATCGGCGAGGCGCTGCGCGAACTGGAAGTCCTCGAGATCTGAACTGAACGACAACGAGCAGAAAAGGGTTCACGACAATGAATTACAACCAGCCAGCCACCCTCCAGGCCGCCATCCTCGACTGGGCGGGAACCGTGGTCGATTTCGGCTCCTTCGCGCCGACCCAGATATTCGTCGAGGCCTTCGCCGAATTCGGCGTCCAGGTCAGCCTGGAGGAGGCGCGCGGTCCGATGGGAATGGGCAAGTGGGACCACATCCGCACGCTCTGCGACATCCCGGCGATCGCCGAGCGCTACTGCGCCGCCTTCGGCCGCCTGCCCAGCGACGACGATGTCACCGCCATCTACGAGCGCTTCATGCCGCTGCAGATCGAAAAGATCGCCGAACATTCGGCGCTGATCCCCGGCGCCCTGCAGGCGATCGCCGAACTCCGCGGGATGGGCCTGAAGATCGGTTCCTGTTCCGGCTACCCGGCGGTGGTGATGGAGAAGGTGGTAGCCCTGGCCGAGACCAACGGCTACGTCGCCGACCACGTGGTGGCCACCGACGAAGTGCCCAACGGCCGGCCATGGCCGGCCCAGGCGCTGGCCAACGTGATCGCCCTGGGGATCGACGATGTGGCGGCCTGCGTGAAGGTCGACGACACCTGGCCGGGTATCCTCGAAGGGCGCCGCGCCGGCATGTGGACGGTGGCGCTGACCTGCTCGGGCAATGCTCTGGGCCTCACCTACGAGCAGTACAAGGCGCTGCCGGCGGCCGAACTGGAGCGCGAGCGGACGCGTATCGAACAGATGTTCGAAGGTGCGCGTCCGCACTACCTGATCGAGACCATCGCCGAGCTGCCAGCGGTGGTCCGCGACATCAATGCGCGCCTGGCGCGCGGCGAGATGCCGCAGGGTAACTGAGCCACGTCTGTGCCGAGGCCGCCGCGGGCAACCGCGGCGGCCTCGGTTTTCTAACCGGCGTCCGGGTGCCCCAGGCGAGTCTTGAGGAAGTCGATGAACGCGCGGACCTTCGACGGCAGGTGGCGGGTCGGCGGATAAACGGCATGCACGCCCTGGAGCGGAAACCCGTGGTCCGCCAGCAGGCGTTGCAGTGCGCCGCAGCGCAAGTCGGCCTGCACCAGCCAGTCCGGCAGCACGGCGATACCCAGGCCGTCGAGGGCAAAGGCGCGCAGGGCCGCGGCGTTGTCGGCCAGCAGCATGGGATGGCGCGGTCCGCGGTAGCTGCGCAGGGCGCCGTCGGGGGCGCGTACTTGCCAGGGCAGGGAGTCCGCCAGCCGGCTGTGACCGAGATTCTGCAGGCGCTCCAGACTCTCCAGGTCGGTCGGCGGCGGTTCGCCGAGCGCCGCCAGGCAGGCCGGGCTGGCCACCGCCAGGACCTCGAAGCTGGCCAGTTGCACCGCATGGTGGGTGGAGTCCTCCAGGCGCCCCAGGCGGATGGCGACGTCGAAGCGTTCGCCAATCAGGTCGGCATGCAGCGATGAGGTCGACAATTGTACCTGCAACGCCGGGTGCAGCCGGGCGAATGCCTGCAGGGCCGGCACCAGTTGGCGCAGGCCGTATTCCTGGGTGGTGGTGACGCGCAGGCTGCCACGCAGTTCGCCATGCTCGGCGCGGGCGTCGTCGATGGCCAGGCGCGCCTCGTCGAGCACCTTCACGCAGCGCTGGTAGAAGCGTTCGCCAGCATCGGTCAGGGCCATCCGCCGGGTGCTGCGGCTGAGCAGAGAAACGCCCAGCTCGGCCTCCAGCCGCTTGAGGTTGAAGCTGACTACCGCACGCGTCTGGCCGAGGGTGTCGGCGGCGGCGCTGAGGGAACCGCAGTCGACCACGGCGCGAAAGGTTTCGAAGCGGTCGAGGCTGACCATGGAAGGCGACCCTATTGTCAAATTCGATTTGACAGTCTATGCGCGATTAGCCTCTCCAGATAGCGCGAGCGCCTCGCTATGCTCCCCGGCAAACCTCCGGAGCGCCCATGAATCAACCGTCCCGCCTGGCCACTTTGTACCTGCTGGGGTTCGCCCTGGACCTGGTGAACATCTTCATCGCCAGCGTCGCCTACCCGGACATCGGGCGTTCCCTTGGCGCTTCGGTGGCGACCCTGGCGTGGATCGGCAACACCTACCTGCTCGGCTTGACCCTGGTGATTCCGTTGAGCGTCTGGCTCGCTTCGCGCCTGGGAGAACGGCGACTGATACTGCTGGCACTGGCCGGTTTCGCCAGCGCTTCGCTGGGTTGCGGCCTGGCTGGATCGGCGGCGACGTTGATCGTCTGGCGCCTGTGCCAGGGGTTGGCCGGCGGGTTACTGATCCCCCTCGGCCAGGCCATGGCCTATCGGAATGTCCCGGCGTCGGCACGGGCCGGCCTGACCGCACGGGTGATGCTGGTGGCGCTGATCGTTCCCGCCGTGGCGCCTGCCCTCGGCGGCTGGCTGGTGGACAGCCTGTCCTGGCGTGGGATCTTCTTCGCCAGCGTGGCGCCGGCGCTGCTGGTGCTGGCCCTGGCGATGCGCTGGCTGCCCAGGCACAAGCATGCGGCGCAGCGCCTGGACCTGCGCGGCCTGCTGCTCGGCTCGGCGGCGCTGGCCACGCTGCTGGTGGCGCTCGCCTGGCTGGGATCGCCCGGCGGCGGCGGGCGTGGCCTGCTCCTGGCGCTGCTGGCCTGCGTGCTGGGCTGCTGCTACTGGCGTGACGGGCGCGCTCGTACCGACGCGCTGCTCGACCTTGGCTTGCTGGAGGCGCCATTGCTGCGTACGGCGATTCTGGTCTATCTCTGCGTGCCGGGAGCCTTCATGGGCGCCAACCTGGTCGCCATGCTCTATCTGCAAGGCCCCCTCGGCCTCAGCGCGAGCCGTGCCGGTGCGCTGATGCTGCCCTGGGCGCTGGCGGCCGGCCTGGCCATCGGCCTGACCCGGCGACGCTTCAATCGCTGGGGGCCGAAATCCTTGCTGCTGGCGGGCATGGCGATACAGGCCGGCGGCCTGCTGTGGCTGGCTCGAAGCGGGGAGGGGAGCGGCTTCTGGCAACTGGCGGGGGCCTACGCGACCATGGGATTCGGCGGCAGCCTGTGTAGCAGCGCGGCACAGGGCATGGCCTTGCTCGACGTCCCGGCGGCGCGCATGGGCCATGCCAGCGCCTTGTGGAACATCAATCGGCAACTGGCGTTCTGCCTGGGCATGGCCGTGCTCGGTGGGTTGCTCAACCTATTGCAGGCGCGGGCCGACCCCGCGGCCTTCGTCCACTGCTTCCTGTTCGCCGCCGCTTTCACGCTATTGCCTCTGCCGTGGGTGAGGCGTATCGATTCCGCCGGGGTTCGCGCCCTGGTCCAGACCTGAAAGGAGCTACACCATGACTTGTGCCTACCGCCGGGAAATCCACCATGCCCACGTGGCGATCCGCGACTGGCTGGCCGGCGACTCACGGGCTGACGCGCTGGATGCGTTGATGGCGCGTTTCGCCGAGGACTTCTCGATGGTCACGCCGCATGGCGTGGTCCTGGACAAGACTGCTCTGGGCGAGCTGTTCCGCAGCAAGGGCGGCACCCGTCCTGGGCTGCGCATCGAGATCGACGGCGAGAGTCTGCTGGCTTCAGGCGTGGATGGCGCGACCCTGGCCTATCGGGAAATCCAGTCCGACGCGGCGGGTCGCAGCGAGCGCCTGTCCACCGTAGTCCTGCACCGTGACGACGAAGGGCGGCTGTACTGGCGCCACCTGCAGGAAACCTTCTGCGGCTGAGCCTGCCTCAGTCGCTGGCACCGAGCAGGCGCAGGAAGGCATCGGCGAGTTCGCCGGCCAGCGGCTGGGTATCCAGGCGGCCGCCGGCGATGGCGTCGTCGGCGGCGCCATGCAGCCCGGAGTAGAGCAGCAGGGCGTTCAGCCGTGGGTTGCGCAGCGGCCAGGCGCCGGCCGCCGCGCCGTTCTCCAGTAGCTCCGCCAATTGCTCCAGCACGCGGTCGCGCTCCTGGTTGCCGCGCTGGTGGTGATGGTGCTCGCTGTAGACCACATCGTGCAGCCGGTAGCCCTCCAGGTAGCCCGCCAGGCCGCTCTCGGTCCAGGCGCGCAGGCGGCCGGGATGGTCGTTCGCCGGACAGGCCTCGACGGCATTCGCGATGCGCTGCTGGAAAGCCTGGGTGAAGCGCTCGCGTAGGGCCAGGAGGATGTCGGCCTTGGCTTGGAAGTAGTGATAGAAGGTACCCTTGGCGACCCCCGCGGCAGCGACGATGTCGCTGATGGTGGTGGCGTCCACACCCTTGTCTAGGAACAGTTGCTGCGCCGCCGCCATCAGTTCCTCGAGACGAACCTCAGCAGGCTTGGTGCGCGGTTGGCGGGCAGGCTGTTCGGCGTGGCGATCGGGCATGGAGCGCGGGTCCGGTGGTTGGGTTGGCCGCAGTGTAAAAGAGCGTGGAGGGGAAGACGAGGCATGACAGGGAGATGAGAATGTTTCGCGATATTTATTGACTGACCGTCGGTCAATGGATTATTCCTGGGCCAGCGCCCTCTCATCGGAGTACTCCATGAACCCTTCGCGTCGTGTCGCCCTGGTCGCCGCCATTTACCTGGGAACCTTCATCGCCTCGCTCGACATCAGCATCGTCAACCTCGCCCTGCCGACGCTGCAGTACGCCCTGGATACCGACCTGGCCGGCCTGCAGTGGGTGGTCGACGCCTATGCGCTGTGCCTGAGCGCCTTCATGCTGTCTTCCGGACCGCTGAGCGACCGCTACGGTCGCAAGCTCACCTGGCTGCTCGGGGTCGGCCTGTTCAGCTTCGGTTCGCTGCTCTGCGCGCTGGCCACCTCGCTGCCGCTGCTGCTGTTCGGACGCGCGGTCCAGGGCATCGCCGGGGCGCTGTTGATACCCGGCGCGCTGTCGATCCTTACCCAGGCTTTCCACGATCCCGGCCAGCGCGCCCAGGTGATCGGCGGCTGGACCTCCTTCAGCGCGCTGTCGCTGATCCTCGGCCCGCTGCTCGGCGGCCTGCTGGTGGAGCACGCCGGCTGGCAGAGCATCTTCCTGATCAACCTGCCGCTCGGCCTGCTGGCGCTCGCCCTGGGCCTGTGGGGCATCGAGGAAACCGCGCACCCCGAGCACGCCGCCTTCGATCCCCTGGGGCAGTTGCTCAGCGTGGTCTGGCTGGGAGCGTTGACCTACGCCCTGATCGCCGCGGGAGAGGGCGGCTGGTTGTCTCCCACGGCCTGGCCGGCGCTGCTCCTGGCCGGGGTCGGCCTGCTTGGCTTCCTCTTCGTCGAGCGGCGGACCGCCCGACCGCTGCTGCCCCTGGGGTTGTTCCGCCAGGCCGGGTTCGCCGTCTGCAACCTGGCCTCGTTCGTCCTCGGTTTTTCCGGCTACGCCAGCCTGTTCTTCCTCTCCCTGTTCTTCCAGCAGGTGCAGGGTGCCTCGGCGCAGCAGGCCGGCTTCTACCTGGCGCCGCAGTTCCTCGCCATGGGCGCACTGTCCATGCTGTTCGGCCGGTTGCAGCGGCACGTACCGCTGCGACGCCTGCTGGTGCTGGGCTACCTGGTGATCGGCCTGGCCATGCTGGCGCTGGCCGCTTGCGGTACGGGAACCGCGTATCCCTGGGTCGGCCTGTTGCTGGTGGCGCTCGGCCTGGGCATGGGCCTGGCCGTTCCCGGCACCGGTCTGGCGGTCATGGCGAGCGTGGCCCGCGAGCGTTCCGGGATGGCCTCGGCGACCATGAATACCCTGCGCCAGGCCGGCATGGCCGTCGGCATCGCGTTGCTGGGAGCGCTGCTGAGCGGGCGGGCGATCGTCGTCCTGGGCGATCGGCTGGAGGAGCTGGGGATTGCCGATGCGCAACGGCTCGCCACCCAGGCGATCACGGCCCATCGCTTGCCTGGTTCCCTGGCGGGGCTCGACGCCGAGCTGCCGGCCGCGCTGGCCGAGGGCTTCCGTCTGGCTATGCTGGTGGCCGGAGCCAGCGCCCTGCTGGCCGCCGCGCTGCTCTGGCGCCTGCGCGTTAGCGCCGGCCCGGCGGCGGATACAGTTGGCGCATCTGGACGAACGGCAGGGGTACAGTTGCAGGCCGATAGACGCTGACTCTCGGGTCACGATGCTGGCGCGGGGGCGATTTCCTTGCGTTATGCTGCTCGAAGCGAAGAATATTCGCGTATTCCAACTGTTGTGCTAGGGTATGGCCTGCGACAACCTGTCGCAGGCAGGTAAAAGCCCTACTTTATCTATGTTTGAGAAAGTCTATTGCAAGATGTGTCATAGGCTCCTCAGCTGAAATGAATTGTAATAACTGACGCTCAGTTTCGGTCCAACGAGCGTCGCGCGAGTCTCTGCTCCGCATCGCGATAAATGGGTTCCTGCCTTGCCTGTTGCACAACAAATAGCCGACCGATAACTGCGACCTGATCACCCGGCGGGAAGGGCAATCCTTCTCGCCCAGGCATGCACGTGCCTTGGCCGCCCTTGGCCTCTTCCGGCACAGCTTCGAAAACGCTGTTCATCAAGGAACGACTCAGCGCGTGGAACGAGTCCGCCACCGGAATCGGGAAAGGTATCCGCTTGCCTTCTCCCGTGGCCGGGCAATGGCCGTTCCGTACCCCGGCGGCGACTGCATGTCTGGAACTGGCTGAAGCCAGCGGTCTCCGCCACAAGCCTTGCAAGGAGACATCCATGAGCGACCACTCGCTCCTTCCATCGATTAAGGCCGGAAGATGACCAAAGCAAACCCGTTTGCCGCATTGAAATGGCTTTCCCTGGCGCCCGCGCTGCTGCTCGGCGGCTGCGACATGACCCTGTTCAACCCGAAAGGGCAGGTGGGCATGGACGAGCGCACCCTGATCATTACCGCGACCCTGCTGATGCTGATCGTGGTCATCCCGGTGATCGTGATGACCCTGGCGTTCGCCTGGAAGTACCGCGCCTCGAATACCCAGGCCGAGTACAAGCCGGACTGGCACCACTCCAACCGCATCGAGGCGGTGGTCTGGCTGGTGCCCTGCGTGATCATCGCGATCCTCGGCTGGATCACCTGGGAAAGCACCCACAAGCTCGACCCGTACCGTCCGCTGGACTCCGAGGTCAAGCCGGTCACCATCCAGGCCGTTTCGCTGGACTGGAAGTGGTTGTTCATCTACCCGGAGCAGGGTATCGCCACGGTCAACGAGATCGCCTTCCCGAAAGACACCCCGGTGAATTTCCAGATCACCTCGGATTCGGTGATGAACTCGTTCTTCATCCCGCAGCTGGGCAGCCAGATCTACTCGATGGCCGGGATGATGACCAAGCTGCACCTGATCGCCAACGAAGAAGGCGTATTCGACGGTATCTCCGCGAACTACAGCGGCGGCGGTTTCTCCGGCATGCGCTTCAAGGCCATCGCCACCTCCGAGCAGGGCTTCCAGGACTGGGTCGCCAAGGTCAAGGCGGCACCGGCCAGCCTGTCGATCGGCACCTATCCGGAACTGGTCAAGCCGAGCGAGAACGTTCCGCCGACCTACTTCTCTTCGGTCAGCCCGGAACTGTTTGGCCACATCCTCACCAAGTACGAGCACCACGGCGACGCCAAGGGTGCCGCGCACGGCGAGCACGCCGGGGCTGAGCACGAAGCCGCCATGACCGGTCACGACATGCAGGACATGGACATGCAAGCCATGCAGGGCATGAAAGACATGAAGGACATGCACATGCAACCGAGTACCCAGGAGTAAGCGCAGATGTTCGGGAAACTGACACTCTCGGCCGTGCCTTACCACGAGCCCATCGTCATGGTCACACTGGCCGTCGTCGCCCTGCTGGGCCTCGGCGTGGTCGGTGCGATCACCTACTACCGCAAGTGGACCTACCTGTGGACCGAGTGGCTGACCTCGGTCGACCACAAGAAGATCGGCGTGATGTACATCGTCGTCGCCCTGGTCATGCTGGTCCGCGGCTTCGCCGACGCGATCATGATGCGCGGCCAACTGGCCCTGGCCGAAGGCGCCAACCACGGCTACCTGCCGCCGGAGCACTACGACCAGATCTTCACCGCGCATGGCGTGATCATGATCATCTTCATGGCCATGCCGTTCATGACCGGCCTGATGAACCTGGCCGTGCCGCTGCAGATCGGCGCGCGCGACGTGGCGTTCCCCTTCCTCAACTCGCTGAGCTTCTGGCTGCTCGTGGTCAGCGCCATGCTGGTCAACGTGTCGCTGGGCCTGGGCGAATTCGCCCGTACCGGCTGGGTGGCCTATCCGCCGCTGTCGGAGCTGGCCTATAGCCCCGGGGTAGGGGTGGACTACTACATCTGGGCGCTACAGATATCCGGGATGGGCACGTTGCTCACGGGGATCAACTTCCTGGTCACCGTGTTCAAGATGCGTGCCCCGGGCATGAAGCTGATGCAGATGCCGATCTTCACCTGGACCTGCACCTTCGCCAACATCCTGATCGTCGCCTCGTTCCCGATCCTCACTGCTGCGCTGGGCCTGCTGTCGCTCGACCGCTACCTGGACATGCACTTCTTCACCAACGAGCTTGGCGGCAACGCCATGATGTACATCAACCTCTTCTGGGCCTGGGGCCATCCCGAGGTGTACATCCTGATCCTGCCGGCCTTCGGTATCTTCTCCGAGGTCACCGCGACCTTCGCCGGCAAGCGCATGTTCGGCTACAAGTCGATGGTCTGGGCCAGCGCCGCGATCACCTTCCTCGGCTTCACCGTGTGGCTGCACCACTTCTTCACCATGGGGTCGGGCGGTGACGTCAACGGCTTCTTCGGCGTGGCCACCATGCTGATCTCGATCCCCACCGGGGTGAAGCTGTTCAACTGGCTGTTCACCATCTACAAGGGCCGCCTGCGCTTCAGCACGCCGATCCTGTGGACCCTGGGCTTCATGGTGACCTTCACCATCGGCGGCATGACCGGCGTCCTGCTGGCCATCCCGGGCGCGGACTTCCTGCTGCACAACAGCCTGTTCCTGATCGCCCACTTCCACAACACCATCATCGGCGGCGCGGTATTCGGCTACCTGGCCGGCTTCGCCTTCTGGTTCCCGAAAGCGTTCGGCTTCACCCTCGACGAGAAGTGGGGCAAGCGTTCCTTCTGGTGCTGGCTGGTGGGCTTTTACATGGCCTTCATGCCGCTCTACATCCTCGGCTTCATGGGCATGACCCGTCGCCTGAACCACTACGACAACCCGCTGTGGAAGCCCTACCTGGTGGTCGCGTTCTTCGGCGCCGTGCTGATCTTCTGCGGCATCGCCTGCCAACTGATCCAGCTGTTCGTCTCGGTCCGCAACCGCAAGCAACTGGCCGACGTCAATGGCGACCCGTGGGAAGGCCGCACCCTGGAATGGGCCACTTCCTCGCCGCCGCCGTTCTACAACTTCGCCGAGCTGCCGAAGGTACAGGACGTGGATGCCTTCCACGACATGAAGAAGGCCGGCACCGCCTACCGCAAGCTGCCGGCCTACCAGCCGATCCACATGCCGAAGAACACCGCCGCGGGCTTCTCCATCGCCGTGTTCGCCTTCGTCTTCGGCTTCGCCGCCATCTGGCATATCTGGTGGCTCATGGCGGTCGGCTTCGTCGGCATGATCGGCTCCTTCATCGTGCGCAGCTACAACCAGGACGTCGACTACTACGTCCAGCCCGAAGAGATCGAGAAGATCGAAAGCGCCCGTTTCCAGCAACTCGCCAAGCAGGTCTGAACCATGTCGACGGCAGTATTGAACAAGCATCTGGCCGACGCCCACGAAGTGGGCCACGACCACGATCATGCACACGATAGCGGCGGCAACACCGTATTCGGTTTCTGGCTCTACCTGATGACCGACTGCGTGCTGTTCGCCAGCGTCTTCGCCACCTACGCGGTGCTGGTTCACCACACCGCCGGCGGCCCCAGCGGCAAGGACATCTTCGAGCTGCCCTACGTGCTGGTGGAAACCGCCATCCTGCTGGTTTCCAGCTGCACCTACGGCCTGGCCATGCTCTCCGCGCACAAGGGCGCCAAGGGCCAGGCGATCGCCTGGCTCGGGGTCACCTTCCTGCTCGGCGCCGCGTTCATCGGAATGGAGATCAACGAGTTCCACCACCTGATCGCCGAAGGTTTCGGCCCGAGCCGCAGCGCCTTCCTGTCGTCCTTCTTCACCCTGGTCGGCATGCACGGCCTGCACGTCAGCGCCGGTCTGCTGTGGATGCTGGTGCTGATGGCGCAGATCTGGACCCGCGGCCTCACCGCGCAGAACAACACCCGGATGATGTGCCTGAGCCTGTTCTGGCACTTCCTCGACATCGTCTGGATCTGCGTCTTCACCGTCGTCTACCTGATGGGGGCCCTGTAATGAGCAGCGCTGCACACGACAACCACGGCGCCGGCCACGGCAGCCTGGGTTCCTACGCGATCGGCTTCGTGCTCTCGGTGATCCTCACCGCGATCCCGTTCTACATGGTCATGGACGGCGGCTTCTCGCGCCACGCGACCATCCTCACCATGGTCGTCCTCGGCCTGGTGCAGGTGGTGGTGCACCTGATCTGCTTCCTGCACATGAACATGTCGTCGGAAGGGCGCTGGAACGTGATGGCGTTCATCTTCACGGTGATCGTCATCCTGCTGGTGGTCGGTCTCTCGCTGTGGATCATCTTCAGCGCCGACATGCTGATGATGCCGATGCCCTGAGGGCCATGACGTGAAGCTGAAACGCTATCTCCTGGTGGCCAAGCCGGGAATCATCTTCGGCAACCTGATCGCGGTGGCGGGGGGATACTTCCTCGCCGCCCGCGGCAGCGTCGAGCCGATGCTGTTGCTGGCCACGGTCATCGGCCTGTCGCTGGTGGTCGCCAGTGGGTGCGTGCTGAACAACTGCATCGACCGCGACATCGACCGGCACATGGAGCGGACCCGCGGGCGGGTCACCGTGACCGGGCAGATCTCGCTGAAGGCTGCCCTGGCCCACGGCCTGGTCCTCGGGGTCGCCGGCTTCGGCCTGCTGTGGTGGCGGACCAACCCGCTGACCACCGCGCTGGCCGGCTTCGGCTACTTCGTCTACGTCGGCCTGTACAGCCTGTGGTTCAAGCGTCGTTCGCAGTACGGCACGCTGGTCGGCAGCCTCTCCGGGGCGATGCCGCCGGTGGTCGGCTACTGCGCGGTGAGCGGCCAGTTCGACGCCGGCGCTGCCTCGCTGCTGGCGATCTTCTGCCTGTGGCAGATGCCGCACTCCTATGCCATCGCCATCTTCCGCCTGAAGGACTACGAGGCGGCCGGCATCCCGGTGCTGCCGGTGGCGCGCGGCATCGCGGTGACCAAGATCCACATCGTGCTCTACATCCTCGCTTTCATGGCGGCGACCCTCGCCTTGTGCCTGGGCGGCTACGCCGGCTACGGCTACCTGCTGGTGGCGGTGGCGGTGAGCCTGTGGTGGCTGGCCATCGCCCTGACCGGCTACTGGACCGCCGACGACCGGGTCTGGGCGCGCAAGCTGTTCGCCTTCTCCATCGTCGCCATCACCGCGCTGAGCGTGATGATGTCCATCGACTTCCAGGTGGCGCCCGCCACTCATCTGGTCGCCTCGCTGTTCTGAGGCGACACGCTTTAGGGAAAGCCCCGCCGGTCGATTGGCGGGGCTTTTTTTTGTCTGCGCGATGGCAGGGATGCGGTCGCCGCCTGGCAGAAGGGCCGCGCGGCGAGCCCTCTGTTCCGGGACTCTGCCGTTGGTTATCAGATTTTTCCGGGAGCTTTTTCGGAGCTGTCCGGCTTGTGGAAAAAACCCTCCATCAATCAAATGCCAATGATTCTCAATAACCAAGATGGAGTACTTCATGGATCGTCGCAACGAGCCGTCCCCCTTGCCCACCAAACGCCCGCTGGCGCCGCTGATGCTGTTGATGGCCGCCTGCTCCTCGCCGGCCCTGGCCGAGGACGCGGCGCGCAAGGACGATCCCCTGGAACTGGGAGCCGACACGGTCACCGGCGAGCAGGCGTCGTCCAGGGTCGAACGCTCGGCCTCGGCCAAGTACGCCGTGCCGCTGCTGGATACCCCGCAGACCGTCACGGTGGTGCCGCAAAAGGTGATCCAGGAGCAGAACGCCCTGAGCCTGCGCCAGGTGCTGTCCAACGTCTCCGGCATCACCTTCAACGCCGGCGAAGGCGGCGGCGGTTCCGGTGACAGCATCAACATCCGCGGCTTCAGCGCCAACGCCAACATGCAGATGGACGGGCTGCGCGACAGCGCCCAGACCAGCCGCAGCGACCTGTTCAACCTGGAGGCGGTGGAAGTGATCAAGGGACCGAACTCGGTGTTCGGCGGCGCCGGCACCAGCGGCGGCAGCATCAACATGGTCAGCAAGCAGCCCAAGGCCGAAGCCTTCACCCACCTGGGCGCCGGGCTGGGCACGGACCGCTACCGGCGCCTGACCCTGGACACCAACCAGCCGCTGGAAGGGCTCGGCGAGTCGACCGCCTTCCGCCTCAACCTCATGGCCCACCACAACGATGTCGCCGGGCGCGAACAGATCGACAAGCAGCGCTGGGGCATCGCGCCATCGCTGACCTTCGGCCTGGACACCCCGACCCGCCTGACCCTGAGCTACTTCCACCAGCGCGACGACAACCTTCCCGACTATGGCGTGCCGGCGCTGAACGGGCGCAAGCTGGACGGCGTCAGCCGCCACGATTATTTCGGCTGGCGCAACCTGGACGAGGAACGGATCGACAACGACGTCGCCACCCTCAAGCTCGAACACGATTTCAGCGACGACTTCCAGTTGCAGAACCTCATCCGCTATTCCCACCTGCATCGGGACACGGTGATCTCCGCCTCCCACGTCAACCAGAAGGGCCTGCCGCCGGGGCGCTACCTGCCGGCGGGACCGCAAGCCTACGGGCGCGATTCGAAGACGCGGATGTGGATCAACCAGACCAACCTCACCGGCCGCTTCGATACCTTCGGCCTGGCGCATACGCTGATCGGCGGCTTCGAGCTGTCCCGCGAGACCTACGACCGCACCACCTACTCCTACAACCTGGGCAAGTTCTACCCGGCCAACGGCTTCGACCTGCACAACCCGCCGGGCTACTGGAACGGCCCCACCGACAAGCGCGACAGCGCGCGCAACCGGACCGAACTGGAGGTCAAGGCGCTGTACGCCTTCGACACCATCGCCCTGGACGAGCGCTGGGACCTCAGCCTGGGCCTGCGCTACGACTGGATCGACGGCACCTCGCGGAGCACGCCCTCAGGCAAGCCGACGGTGCGCGCCGACAGTTCCGACGGCAAGCTGAGCACTCGGGCGGGGCTGGTATTCAAGCCGCTGGAGAACGGGCGGGTGTACTTCTCCTACGGCACCTCCTTCAACCCCTCGGCGGAACACCTGGTCACCACCGGCTCGGGCGTGACCGAGGCGACCGGAGGCCTGGCGCCGGAGAAGAACAGTACCTACGAGCTGGGCACCAAGTGGGAGTTCCTCGGACGGCGCCTGGAGCTGGACGCGGCGCTGTTCCAGGTGAAGAAGGAGGACGCTCGCGAACGCCTGGCCGACGGCAGCTACGTGCTTGCCGGCGAACAGCGCGTGCGTGGCCTGGAGCTGAGCGCCAGCGGCAAGTTGAACGAGCACTGGGACCTCTTCGCCACCTACACCTACCTCGACAGCGAAACCCTGAAATCCAGCAACCCGCAGCGTGAGGGACAGGCCCTGGGCAATACCCCGCCGCGCTCGTTGAGCCTCTGGAGCACCTACGAACTGCCCGAGGGCGTGACCCTGGGCTATGGCGCACGCTACGTCAGCCAGCGCAACGTCACCTCGGTGGACAACGGCAAGCTGGATGCCTACTGGGTGCACAACATGATGCTCGGCTACCAGGCGACGCGCGACCTGAAACTGCAACTCAACCTCGACAACCTGTTCGACAAGGCCTACGTCGAGCGGGTGCGCCAGGTGTACGGCAACCAGTCGCGCTCCTCGGCCATCGAGTATGGCGACGGTCGCACGGCGATTCTTTCGGCGATCTACGCGTTCTGACGGCAGGCAGGCCATGGAAGCCGGCGCCCACTGCCTGGGCGCCGGTTCTTCCCGGCGATTTCCTCTGAACTTTTTCACTGCGGCGCCTATCAACTCCTTTGCAAGTCATTTTTCAGGGAGCCTCTTCGATGGCACGCAAAAACGCAGTGAAAGACAACCTCGAGCAGATCCAGCACCAGAGCTACAGCGAGCTGCAGGAACTGCTCTCCGAAGCCAACAGCATGCTCGCCGACAGCGCCGCCTTCGCCGGCGACAAGGCCGACAGCGCCCGTGCGCGGATCGGCGCGCTGCTGGAGAAGGCCAACGATGCCCTCGGCAAGGGCGGTAGCGCCGTGGCCGAACGCAGCCGCCACGCGGTGGATGCGACGGAAAGCTATATCGGCGCCAATCCCTGGCAGACCGTGGCCATCACCACCGCGGTGGGCCTGCTCGCCGGCTTCCTGCTCGGGCGTCGCTCCTGAGCACGCGGTCGGTGCCGCACAACGGACTCGTTACCTTCGCTTGAAAAAAGGAATTGCCCATGCTTTCGATCAAGAAGAACCTCGGCCTCCTGGCCATGACCGTGGCCCTGGCGGCCTGCGCCTCCAATCCCAACGACCTGCCGGATTTCCCGGAGCATGAATACGCGGCGACCCAGCAGGTGGGAGAGGGCGTGATCAACGGCGACCTGTACCTGACCAGCGCGTCGGGTGCGATCCAGAAGGGGACCAACACCAAGGTCACCCTGGAGCCTGCGACCAGCTACATGAAGGCCTACTACGCGAAGTTCGGCAACCTCGATGCCGCCAAGCGCGACCCCGACGTGCAACCGCCGGTGCTCGACCCGCGACGCGCCACCTACGTGCGCGAGGCGACCACCGACCAGAACGGTCGCTTCGACTTCGACCACATCCCCAACGGCACCTACTACATTTCCAGCGAGCTGACCTGGAGCGCCCAGAGCGATGGCAAGACCATCACCGAGGGCGGCACCGTCACCAAGCTGGTCACCGTGAGCGGCTCGCAGCCGCAGAAGGTGCTGCTGACCCGCTGACCTCCGGCGGTGTTCGGCCAAAACGGCAAGCCCCTGCCATCGCGGCAGGGGCTTTTTCCTGCCGGCGCGGCCGGACCGCTTGACAGCCAACCGGGCGGCGCCGTAGTTTCGATACCCATGACCTTCGCGACCCTGCTTACCCGCCGCAGCATTATTACCGCCATTCCAGCTATGGCGGGTTAGCCAGCGTCCACTCCGAACCCGCCCTCGAGGCGGGTTCTTCGTTCTGTCTCCTGGGCCAAAACCACCGAACCGGGAGAACAGCATGCAGCACCAGACCCTCCAGAACCTCGTTGGCCGGGCCGACGCCCTGATCAATGCCGGGCAGTTCGATGCCCTGATGGATTTCTATTGCGACGACGCCACCCTGGTGGTCAAGCCGGGCCTCAACGCCTGCGGCAAGGCGCAGATCCGCCAGGCGTTCGACGCCATCGCCCGGCACTTCGAGCACAGCCTGCGAGTGCGCCAGCACGACCTGCGGGTGATCGAGGCGGGAGATACGGCGCTGGTCATGGCCGAGGCGGTGATCGAGTCGAAGGCCGGACGCCTGCAACGTCGGGCCACCTACGTGTTCCGCCAGGAGGCCGATGGCCAGTGGCGCTGCGCGGTGGACAACTCCTACGGCACCGACCTGCTGGCCTCGGTGGCGGCGAGCGCGGAGGCCAGCCGATGAGCGCCTCGAGCCTCAGCGCAAGCAAACCCCTGCTGGCCGGCTACGTGGAACGCATCCTGGCCGCGCCGGTGTACGACGTCGCCGTGGAAACCCCCTTGCAGGTCGCGCCGCAGTTGTCCCAGCGCCTGGGCAACCGGGTGCTGCTCAAGCGCGAGGACCTGCAGCCGGTGTTCTCTTTCAAGATCCGCGGCGCCTATACCCGTGTCGCGCGCCTGAGCGACGAGCAGAAGGCCCGCGGGGTGATCACCGCCTCCGCCGGCAACCATGCCCAGGGCCTGGCCCTGGCGGCGCAGCGCCTGGGCGTGCGGGCGGTGATCGTGATGCCGCGCACCACTCCCGAACTCAAGGTCAAGGGCGTGCTGGCGCGCGGCGGCGAGGCGTTGCTGCACGGCGACGCCTTCCCCGATGCGCTGGCCCATGCCCTGCAACTGGCCGAGCGCGAAGGCATGACCTTCGTCCCGCCCTACGACGATCCGGACGTGATCGCCGGACAGGGCACGGTGGCGATGGAGATCCTCCGCCAGCACAGCGGCCGCCTCGACGCGATCTTCGTGCCGGTCGGCGGCGGCAGCCTGATCGCCGGGATCGCCGCCTACGTCAAGCACCTGCGTCCGGATATCCGCGTGATCGGCGTCGAGCCGGAGGATTCCAACTGCCTGCAGGCAGCGCTGGCCGCCGGCGAGCGGGTGGTGCTGGGCCAGGTCGGGCTGTTTGCCGACGGGGTGGCGGTGGCGCAGATCGGCGCTTGCAACTTCGAGGTCTGCAAGGACCACGTCGACGAGGTGATCACCGTCGGCAGCGACGAAATCTGCGCGGCGATCAAGGACATCTACGACGACACCCGTTCGATCACCGAGCCGGCCGGCGCCCTGGCCGTAGCGGGAATCAAGAAGTACGTGGCCCGCGAACGCACCGAGGGGCAGACCCTGGTGGCCATCGACTCCGGTGCCAACATCAACTTCGACCGCCTGCGCCACGTTGCCGAGCGCGCCGAACTGGGCGAACAGCGCGAAGCGATCATCGCCGTCACCGTGGCCGAGCGGCCGGGCAGCTTCAAGGCCTTCTGCGCGGCGCTGGGCCGGCGCCAGATCACCGAGTTCAACTACCGCTACCACAGCGACCGCCAGGCCCACCTGTTCGTCGGCGTGCAGACCCATCCGCTCACCGACAGTCGCGCCGACCTGCTCGCCGGCCTGCGCGAGCAGGGCTTCCCGGTACTCGACCTGACCGACAACGAGATGGCCAAGCTGCACATCCGCCACATGGTCGGCGGCCACGGTACCGAGGTGCGCCGCGAGCGGCTGTTCCGCTTCGAGTTTCCCGAACGCCCCGGGGCCTTGCTGAACTTTCTCGACAAGCTCGGCTCGCGCTGGAACATCAGCCTGTTCCACTACCGCAACCACGGCGCCGCCGACGGTCGGGTGCTGGCCGGATTGCAGGTGCCGGACGAGGAGCGCGGCGAGCTGGAGGCGGCGTTGCAAGCCATCGGCTATCCGTACTGGGAGGAAACCCACAACCCGGCCTACCGGCTGTTCGCCGGTTGAGCGGCGCTCCGCCAGCAGGACATGGCCCTGTCATGTCCCTCGGCTAGACTCCTGCCAGGGATATCCGCCCAGCGAGGGACATGGCCATGCGCAAGCGCAACCCCCGGCGGGCCACGCCGGAAGAACTGCGGGTCTGCTCGGTACTGAAGGAAAAGGGCACCCGCGAGGAACTCGCCCACCTCGCCGCCCGCGGTGAGTGGAGCAACGTGCCGGCGTACAACGCCAGCCGCGAGCAGATCGCCGACCACCTGGGCAAGAGCGTGTCGCCGGAATCCGACGCCTCGTTCTTCGACTCGCGGCGCTTCAGCGAGGCGATCGTTCTGCTCAAGAGCCGGCCGGTGCTGCTGGTGAAGAACGGTATCTTCGACGAAGCGCCGCTGGCCGGCCTGGAGCAGCGCCTGAAGAAGCATCGCGCCGCGCTGGCCACGCCGATCCGCTCGGTCGGCCGGCTGGAATTGATCGACCACGACAGCATGGACTGGTGCGGTACCGGCTGGCGCATCGAGGACGACCTGATCGTCACCAACCGGCATGTCGCCAGCCTGTTCGCCGAACGCCAGGGCAGCCTGTTCCGCTTCCGTCTCAACCAGGCCGGCAAGCAGGTGCGCACCCGCGTGGACTTCCGCGAGGAATACCGCCAGCCGGAAAGCGACGAGCATGTGATCGCGCGGGTCCTGTGGATCGCCCCGGACGTCTCCGAGGCGCCGGACATGGCGATCCTCCAGGTAGTGAAGGGCGACCTGCTGCCGCCGCCGCTGGTCCTCGCGCGCCAGGATGCCGAGCCGCGCCAGGCGGTGGCGGTGGTCGGCTATCCGGCGCGCGACAGCCGCAACGACGCCGGGGCGATGGAAGATATCTTCGGCAACATCTACGACGTCAAGCGTTTCGCTCCCGGCGAAGTCGTGGGATTGCCCCATGACGCCTGGTACCTGACTCACGACTGCTCGACCCTGGGCGGCAATTCCGGCTCGGCGGTGCTTTCGATCGACGGCGGCGAGGTGGTCGGCCTGCACTTCGGCGGCCAGTTCCGCAAGACCAACTATGCGGTGAAGGCCAGCGTGATCCGCAGCCTGCTGGCGCGTCGCGCCTGGGTGCCGGTGGCCGGGGCGGAGCTGAAGCGCGGCGCGCCGCGCTTCCAGGAAAAGCAGCGCAGCGTCGCCGACCTGGCCGAGCGCAAGGGCTTCGACGAGGCCTTCCTCGGGCCGAAGGCGACCTTGCCCAAGCCGGGCAAGAGCCACCAGGTGCTGCCGGTGGGCAAGGGCACGCGCCTGGACTATCTGCATTTCTCGGTGGTGATGAGCGCCAGCCGGCGCTTGCCGATCCTCACCGCGGTGAATATCGACGGCGCGCTCAAGCGTTCGCTCAAGCGCAAGGATTCCTGGGGCTTCGACCCGCGCATCGAGGCGGCCGCGCAGGTCGGACACAAGGACTTCTACGGTCCGGCTTCGTTCGACAAGGGCCACATGGTGCGTCGCGAGGATCCCGGCTGGGGCGACAGCGATGCCATCGCCCGGCAGGCCGAGGACGACACCTTCGTCTATACCAACGCGGTGCCCCAGGTGGCGCAGCTCAACCAGCGCAGCTGGCTGTCGCTGGAGGACTACGTGCTGCAGAACGCCAGGAGCGAGGGCTTCCGCATCTCGGTGTTCACCGGCCCGGTGTTCCGCGACGACGATCCGCTCTACCAGGGCGTGCAGGTGCCGCTGGAGTTCTGGAAGGTGGTGGCGATGATCGACGCTGACAGCGGCGAACTGGGAGTGTCCGCCTACCTGCTGGGGCAGGAAGGGATGATGCCCAGCGAAGGCTTCCGCTACGGTGCGTTCAAGACCTACCAGGTGCCGTTGGCGAAGGTCGAGGCCAGCGCCGACCTGCGTTTCTCCAGCGCCCTGCGCAAGGCCGACGTGCTCGCCGGCACGCCGCTGGAGGAGGCGCTGGAAAGCGGACGCTTCATAGAGATCGACGGACCGGACGACCTCCTGCTGAGCCGGCCGGGGCCGGCCGGCAAGGGCCGCTGAGGTTCAGGCCGGCTGCCGCCACTCGCGTAGCAGTTCGATGAAGGCGCGCAGCTTGGCCGGTACGTGGCGGCGGTTCAGGTAATACAGCCACATCGGCGGCAGCGGCAGGCAACTGCCAGGCAGCACTTCCACCAGGCGCCCGGCGGCGAGGTCCGCGGCGACCCGCTCGCGGATGAATGCCTGGGCGATCCCGGCGCCGGCGCGGGCCGCCTCGATGATCGTCTCGGTGTCGGTGCTGACGAAGCGTGCCGGCAGGTCCACTTCCAGTTCCCGCCCGTCTTCCCGCAAGCGCCACTTGTGCAGGCGGCCGCTGCGCGGGAAACGGAAGCGCACGGCGGCATGCCCATCGAGGTCGGCGACGCTGGCCGGCGTACCGTGCTCGGCGAGGTAGGCCGGAGTGGCCACCAGCAGGCACGCCAGCGGCGCTGTCAGTTGCACCCCGACCATGCCCGGCTGCAGGGCGTCGGCCAGGCGGATGCCGGCATCCAGCCGTTCCCTGACGATATCCACCAACTGGTCCTCGTAGCGGATCTCCAGTTGCACCTTCGGGTAGCGTCGCACGAACTCGTTGAGCATCGGTGCGATCACCAGGTTCTTCGCCAGGTGCAGGGCGCTGATGCGCAGCTGCCCGGAGGGTTCCTCGAGGCTTTCGCCGAGCGCTTCGCGGGCGCGCACCAGGTCGCGGTAGGGCTGTTCGGTCTGTTCGTGGTAGCGCTGCCCGGCCTCGCTCAGGCTGACCCCGCGGGTGGTGCGGTGGAACAGCTTGAGACGCAGCTCGGCTTCCAGTTGGTTGATCGCCTGGCTCACCGCCGCCGGCGTCACCCCGAGCAGGGCGGCGGCGCGGGTGAAGCTGCCGGTGTCGGCGACCTGCCTGAAGACGTGCAGGCCGGCGAGGGGATCGCGTCGATTCATTGTTAGAAAAACTTGAAAGTCTACGTAGGAGAAGGCCGGTTCTGTTAAAGCTTCGACCTTTCTAGACTGGCCCGCAAGCACTCGATGAGGACGCCGGCCATGTCTACCCACCTGTCTCTGCAACATGCCCAACGCTGCATCGCGGCGGCCATTGCCGAAGCGCAGCGGCAGCGCCTGGCGGTCTGCGTCGCGGTGGTCGACGCCCATGCCAACCTGCTGGCGTTCGTACGGATGGACGACAGCGTTCCCGGTGCCATCGACCTGGCCCAGCGCAAGGCGCGCAGCGCCGCGCTGTTCCGCCTGCCCAGCGGCGAGCTGGGCCGACTCGCCGGGCCGGGCCAGCCGTTGTGGAGCATCGAGCAGAGCAACGGCGGGCTGGCCTGCTTCGCCGGCGGCATGCCGCTGGGCGATGCCGGCGGTTCCTGCCTGGGTGGCGTCGGCGTCTCCGGCGCCAGCGCGGCCCAGGACCAATCCATCGCCGAGGCCGCCGTGGCCATGGCAACAATCCAGAGGTAATCGAGATGAAACAGAAGCGAATCCTGGTGACCGGGGCCGGCAGCGGCTTCGGTCGGGAGGTGGCGTTGCGCCTGGCCGCCCGCGGCCATCGGACGATCGCCGGCGTGCGCGGCGCCGGGCAGGCCGCCGACCTGCGCGAAGAGGCCGGGCGGCGTGGCGTCCCGCTGCGGGTGGAAACCCTCGACATCACCGTCGCCGCCGATCGCGAACGCGCCTGGGAATGGGATATCGACGTGCTGCTGAACAACGCCGGCAGCGCCGAGGCCGGGGCCAGCGCGGAGATCCCGCTGGAACTGGTGCGCGCGCTGTTCGAGACCAACGTGTTCGCCAACCTGGAACTGACCCAGGGTTTCGTCCGGCGCATGGTCGAGCAGAAGCGTGGCGGCAAGGTGCTCTTCGTGTCGTCCATCGCCGGCCTGATCACCGGTCCCTATACCGGCCCCTACTGCGCCTCCAAGCATGCCCTGGAGGCCTTCGCCGAGGCCCTGCATGCCGAGCTGAAGCCGTTCGGCATCCAGGTCGGCACCATCAATCCCGGCCCGTACCAGACCGGTTTCAACGATCGCATGATGGAAACCTGGAAACGCTGGTACGACCCGCAGCGTCACTTCACTGACCACAGCGGCGTGCGCTTTCCCTTCGAGCAGTACGATCCGGAGGAAATGATCGCGCGGATGGTCGAGCTGGCCGAGGCCGACGAAGGACCGTTCCGCACCCTGTTGCCGGAAGCTTTCGTCGAGGTGGTGAAGGACGAGCAGGTGCAGGCCTGGCAGCGCCGCCTGTAGCGGTCTGCCGCTGCGCCGGGGAGGGCGGCGGCCGGATCGGCGGCCGCCGCTTCGCTCAGCCCCTGCGCAGCAGGACCCGGGTCACCCGGCGTTCTTCCACTTCCACCCCCCGCAGTTCCCAGTCCTGCCACTGCAGGCGGTCGCCGATCACCGGCAGGCGGTCGAGCAGGCTCATCACCAGCCCGGCGAGGGTCTGGTAGTCCTCCGTGGCGCGCGCGTCGAACCCCACGCGTCGACGCACCTGGCTGAGGTTCATGGCACCGCTGACCAGGTAGCCGTCGTTCTCCTCGACCACGTCCGGACCGTCGATCTCGCTGGCGTCGGGTAGCTCGCCGGCGATGGATTCGAGAATGTCGGTCAGGGTCAGCAGGCCGATGAATTCGCCGAACTCGTTGACCACGAAGGCCACGTGGGTCGAGGCCTCGCGCATCTGCTCCAGGGCGTTGAGGATCGAGCAGTCCTGCAACAGGTTGAGCGGCTGGCGGGCCAGGCTTTCCAGGTCCGGCTGGGCGCCGGCGAGCAGCTCCTTGAGCAGTTCCTTCTTGTGCACGTAGCCCAGCGGCTCCTCGACGCGCCCGTCGCGCACCAGCGGCAGGCGCGAGTAGGACGATTCGAGCAGCGCCGCGCGGATCGCCTCGCGGCCGCTGTCGAGGTCGATGCAGTCGACCTCGGCGCGTACCGTCATCAGGCTGCGGATGGGCTTCTCGGCCAATTGCAGCACGCCGCTGATCATCACCCGCTCGCGGCGGTCGAAGACCACCTGGTCGTCGCCTTCCTCGAACAGGTCGGCGACCTCCTCGCCGATCTCGTCGGCCTCCAGGCGCTGGCCGCCGAGCAGGCGCAGCACCGCATGGGCGGTACGCGCGCGCAGCGGGCGGTGGCCCTGCAGGCTCTTCTTGCGGCGCTTGCGGGCGACCTGGTTGAACACCTCGATGAGGATCGAGAAGCCGATGGCCGCGTACAGGTAGCCTTTCGGGATATGGAAGCCCAGGCCCTCGGCGGTCAGGCTGAAGCCGATCATCATCAGGAAGCCCAGGCACAGCATGATCACCGTCGGGTGACGATTGACGAAGCGGGTCAGCGGCTTGCTGGCGACGATCATCAGGCCGATGGAGACGATCACCGCGATCATCATCACTTCCAGGTGCTCGACCATGCCCACCGCGGTGATCACCGCGTCGAGCGAGAACACCGCGTCGAGCACCACGATCTGCGCGACGATCGGCCAGAACAGCGCGTAGGTCTTGTTGCCGGCGTGCTGGGCGACATGGCCTTCGAGGCGTTCGTGCAGCTCCATGGTGGCCTTGAACAGCAGGAACACGCCACCGAACAGCATGATCAGGTCGCGGCCGGAGAAGCTCTTGCCGAATACCTCGAACAGCGGCTCGGTGAGGGTCACCATCCACGAGATGCTCGCCAGCAGGCCCAGGCGCATCAGCAGCGCCAGCGACAGGCCGAGGACCCGGGCGCGGTCGCGCAGGTGCGGCGGCAGCTTGTCGGCGAGGATCGCGATGAACACCAGGTTGTCGATGCCGAGGACGATCTCCAGCACGATCAGGGTCGCCAGGCCGAGCCAGGCAGTCGGGTCAGCTATCCATTCCATGTGCGCTTACCTCCCGGTCCGGCTGGCCGTCGCGCTGGCGCGACGCTGCACGGCGCGGCTGCGGCAGCCGGCGGTGACGGCGGGGGACGAGGCGAGGGATTCGGCGTCGAGGGGCGGACGCAGGTGGCGAAGGCGAAGCGGGGAGGGTTGTCCGGAAGGACGACTGGGGGGCTCCGAAAGGGTGGTCATGATGGCCATTGAGAGTCAAAGGGAAGTCGATCCTACTGTGTCGCGGGCCCTCGCCACAGCGGGAAACTATTACAAAACCTTAGGCGAAACCCCTGCCGGCGCTAGACTGGGCGGAACCCCGCCACTGCGAGCAGACATGAGCACCGAGGATTTCGACGCGATCACCGCCACCACCCTGGCTGACTATCAGCGCAACGCCGAAGGCTTCCGCGAGGGCACCCGCGGCCACGACGTGAGCCAGAACGTCGAGGCGCTGCTGCGCCATATCGACGGGCCGCCGCCGTACCGGATCCTCGATTTCGGCTGCGGTCCCGGGCGCGACCTGTCCACCTTCCGCCGCCTCGGCCACCAGCCGGTCGGGCTCGAAGGCACGCCGCGCTTCGTCGAGATGGCCAGGGCCGACAGCGGTTGCGAGGTATGGCAACAGAATTTCCTGGCGCTGCGACTGCCGGCTGGGCACTTCGACGGCATCTTCGCCAACGCCAGCCTGTTCCATGTGCCCGGCAGCGCCTTGCCGCGGGTGCTCGGCGAACTCTTCGAAGCGCTGCGGCCGGGCGGCGTGCTGTTCAGCTCCAACCCGCGCGGCGACAACCGCGAGGGCTGGAATGGCCAACGCTACGGTGCCTACCACGATTACCCGGCCTGGAAACGCCTGCTGGAGGAAGCCGGTTTCGTCGAGCTGGAGCACTACTACCGGCCGCCGGGCCTGCCGCGCGAGCAGCAGCCCTGGCTGGCGAGCGTCTGGCGGCGCCCCGTCTGAAGGCGCTAGAGGGTCTGCCGGTGCGGCGTGCCGAGCACGCTGCGGTACTGGTCGAGGCGCTTCGGCGAGAGGTCGCTGCGTTCCAGGCTGTCGAGGGCGTAGGACTTGATTTCGGCGTCGCTGTAGGGGCGTTCGACGCTGCGCGGCGGGTTGGCGCAACCGGCCAGGACGACCAGGCTGGCGGCCAGGGAGACGATCAGGGACTTGCTCATGGCGGATTCCTCGAAATGTTCCTCGATGCTATCGGTGGTCCCCCCTGTCCAGGAAATCAGGCCTATTAATAATGAATATCTGGCGAATTGAGTCTAGGTCTCGCCAGCCGTGGGTTCTAGTCGACCAAAGGCGAGGTTGTGGCGGCATGTTTCGCCAACCGGCCGCGCGCTCGCGGTTCGGTCGGCTAGGGGTTTCAACCGGCCGCCTGCGGCAGGCTCGGGTAGTCGGTGTAGCCGGCGGCGCCGCCACCGAAGTAGGTCGAGCGGTCGCCGTCGGCCAGCGCCAGGTCGTGCTCCAGGCGGTAGGGCAGGTCAGGGTTGGCGATGAACGGCCGGCCGAAGCCGATCAGGTCGGCCCAGCCCCTGGCCAGGGCTTCCTCGGCGCGCGCCTTGGTGTACATGCCGGAGTAGATCAGGCTGCCACGGTAGACGATGCGCAACGCTTCCTTGAACGCCGCCGGCATGGCCGGGGCGTCTTCCCAGTCGGCCTCGGCGATGTGGATGTAGGCCACGCCGATCTCGTCCAGTAGCCGCGCCGCGGCCAGGTAGGTGGCTTGCGGGGTGTCGTCGACCGCGCCCTGCAGGGTGGTCAGCGGCGCCAGGCGCACGCCGATGCGCTCCCTGCCGACCACCGCGGTGACCGCCTCGGCGACTTCGCGGAGGAAGCGCAGGCGGTTCTCCAGCGAGCCGCCGTATTGGTCGTTGCGCGCATTGGCCTGGGAGTCGATGAACTGGTTGATCAGGTAGCCGTTGGCGCCGTGCAGCTCGACCCCGTCGAAGCCGGCGTCGAGGGCGTTGCGTGCGGCCTGGGCATAGTCGGCGACGATCTCCCGGATTTCCTCCACGGCCAGCGCACGCGGCGCCGAGTGCTGGACCATCTCGCCGCCGCCGGCCTGCGCTCCGCGGCCCTGGGGATCGACGAAGACCTTCACGCCTTCGGCCACCAGCGCCGAGGAGGACACCGGGGCGGCGTTGCCCGGTTGCAGCGAGGTGTGCGAGACCCTGCCGACGTGCCAGAGCTGGGCGAAGATGCGCCCGCCGGCGGCGTGCACCGCGTCGGTGACCTGGCGCCAGCCGGCGACCTGCTCGGCGCTGTGGATGCCCGGTGTCCAGGCGTAGCCCTGGCCCTGCCGGCTGATCTGGGTGCCTTCGGAAACGATCAGGCCGGCGCCGGCGCGCTGGCTGTAGTACTCGGCCATCAGCGCGGTGGCGACTTCACCACTGGCGGCTCGGGAACGGGTCATCGGCGGCATGACGATGCGATTGGGGAGGGTCAGGTGGCCAAAGGCATAGGGGCTGAACAGCATGATGGCGATCTCGCTCGTGAGGCCGGCCGTGGCGCGGCGCGCTGGAAGAAGGTGAGCGCATTATTGGCGGAACGATTCGTGCGAAAAACCGCTGCCAGGGAAAATGACACTTGAGTTCAATTCACGAATGCCCGGATAGCGCATTCCCCACACCGGCGGGTAGGGCGAATAACGCCCCTGGCGTTATCCGCCGAGCGGAATCGCAGGCGGGTGAGAAATGCCGGATGAAGCATCGCGTCCTGCGCCCCACGCCAGGCGGGCAGGGCGAAGAGGGCGCTCCGGCCTATTGCAGGCCGTACTTCTTCACCTTGTCGAACAGCGTGGTCTTGGCCATGCCCAGGTCCTGGCTGGCCTGGGTCAGGTTGCCGTGGTGGCGGGCCAGGGCGTCGCCGAGCAGGGCCTTCTCGAATGCCTCCACCGCTTCGGCGAAGCGCGGGCCGCCGGTCTGTACGGCCTGGCCGCCCTTGTTGAACACCGGCAGGCCGAGGGCGAAGCGTTCGGCGACGTTGCGCAGTTCGCGCACGTTGCCCGGCCAGTCGTGGGCCATCAGGCTGGCTACGGTGGCACGGTCGAGTTCCGGCGCGGGGCGGTCGAAGCGCAGCGAAGACTGCTGGAGGAAGTGTTCGAAGAGCAGCAGGATGTCCTCGCGGCGGTCGCGCAGCGCCGGCAGTTCCAGGCTCACCACGTTGAGCCGGTAGTAGAGGTCGCTGCGGAACTGGCCGTTCTTGCCCATGGCGGCGAGGTCTGCCTTGGTCGCCGCGATCACCCGGCAGTCCACCGGGATCGACTGGTTCGAGCCGAGGCGTTCCAGGGTGTGTTCCTGCAACACCCGCAGCAGCTTGATCTGCAGGTTGACCGGCATGCTCTCGATCTCGTCGAGGAACAGCGTGCCGCCGTTGGCATGCTCGATCTTGCCGATCCGCCGCTTGTTGGCGCCGGTGAAGGCGTGCGCCTCGTGGCCGAATATCTCGCTGTCGAACAGGTTCTCCGGCAGGCCGCCGCAGTTCAGCGCGACGAAGGCATGCTGGTGGCGCCGGCTGTAGTCGTGGAGGCAGCGCGCTACCAGCTCCTTGCCGGTGCCGGTCTCGCCGAGGATCAGCACGTTGGCCGAGGTGTCGCCGACGTTGGCGATCAGCTCGCGCAACGCCTGGATCGCCGGCGAGCGGCCGATGATCCGTTGCGCCAGGTCCTGGCGGCCGGCCAACTGGCGACGCAGCGCGCTGACCTCGCGGGCCAGCCCGCGCTGCTCCAGGGCGCGGCGGGCGACCTCGACCAGGCGTTCCGGAGAGAAGGGCTTCTCCATGAAGTCGTAGGCGCCGGCGTGCATGGCCTGTACCGCCATGGAGATGTCGCCGTGACCGGTGATCAGCACCACCGGCAGACTCGGGTCGAGGGCCTTGAGACGCTCCAGCAGGGTCAGGCCGTCGATGCCGGGCAGGCGGATGTCGCTGACGACGATGCCGGCGAAGTCGCGGTCGACCCGTTGCAGCGCCTCCTCGGCGCTGCCGACGCCGATGCAGGGGATGTCCTCCAGCTCCAGCGCCTGCTGGCAGCCGAGCAAGACATGCGGATCGTCTTCGACGATCAGGACGGAAAGCGGCTCGTTCATCGGGCGGGACTCGCAGTCGGGGAATCGGGAACCAGGGACAGGCTCAGCTCGAAGGCGGTTCCGCCGCTTTCGGGGTGCTGCACGCTGAGGCTGCCGCCGGCGGCGGTGGCCAGGCTGGCCGAGAGGGTCAGGCCGAGGCCCAGGCCATGTTCGCCGGGCTTGGTGGTGAAGAAGGGTTCGAACAGGTGGACGCGCGCCGCCGGCGGGATACCGGGGCCGTTGTCGCGCACGCGCAGGACGTAGCGCTCCTCCTCGCGCCGGCCTTCCAGCCAGAGCTGGCGGTCGGCCTGCCCGCTCATGGCGTCGAGGGCGTTGGCCAGCAGGTTGACCAGGATCTGCTCCAGGCGGGTCTGGTCGATGCCCAGGCGCACATCGTCGAAATGCCGGTGCAGGGTCGGCGGGTCCTGCTCCAGGCGCCCGTGCAGGATCAGCAGCGCCGCGTCCACCGCCTTGGCCAGGCTGGCCTGGCCGGCGTCGTCGCTGCGCCGGGCGAAGGCACGCAGGCTGGCGGTGATGCGGCCCATGCGGTCGACCAGTTCGTTGATGGTGGCGAGGTTGGTGCTGGCGGTCTCCAGTTTGCCGCGCTGGAGGAAGCGCACGGTGTTGCCGGACAGCGTACGCAGCGCCGCCAGCGGTTGGTTGAGTTCGTGGGCGATGCTGGTGGACATCTGCCCGATCACCGCCAGCTTGCCGGCCTGGACCAGTTCGTCCTGGGCCTTGCGCAGGGTGTCCTCGGCCTGCTGGCGCTCGTGGATCTCGGCGGTCAGGCGTGCGTTGCTGGCCTGCAGGTCGGCGGTACGTTCGGCGATCTTCACTTCCAGCTCGCCGTTGGCCCGTTGCAGCGCCTCGCGCGCGGCGAGGCGGGTGGCGAGTACCTTGCGCCGCTCGTTCCAGGCGATCAGCAGGAATGCCAGGAGGGCGAAACCGATGGCGGCCAGCATGCCGTTGCGTACCGCGTCGCGGCGCAGGTCTTCCAGCGGACTGAGCAGGGTCAGGTTCCACGGTGTGTCGTTCAGCGCGCGGGTCTGCGCCAGGTAGGTGACCGCTTCGCCGCGCGGATGCTGTTCATCGGCGGGGAAACTGAGCTTCTCCACTCCGGCGGCCAGCGGCTCGCGCAGCAGCGGCTGCCACTCGTTCAGCGCCCACCAGTAGTACTGCATGCTGCGCGCCAGGCGCTCCTTGTCGTCGGCGCTCAGGGAGCGCACCGCCTTCAGGCGCAGGGCAGGGTTGCTGGAGAGGATGATGATGCCGTTCTCGTCGCTGACGAAGGCTTCCAGGCGCGCCTTCTCCCAGCGCTCCTCGAGGGCGTCCATCTTCACCTTGACTACCGCCACGCCGATGATCCGGCCGCCGTGGACCAGGCCGTGGGCCAGGTAGTAGCCCGGCTCGCCGCGGGTGCTGCCGATGCCGTAGAAGCGGCCCGGCTTGCCCTTCATCGCGTCCTGCCAGTAGGCGCGGAACGACAGGTCCTCGCCGAGGTAGCTGTCCGGGTCGCTCCAGTTGCTGGTGGCCAGGACCCGACCGTTGGTGTCCAGCAGGTACACCGCGCGGCTGCCGGCGCGGCGATTGAGGCCTTCGAGGTAGGCGTTGACCTGGTTGCGCCGGTATGGCGTCGGGTCGGTGAGCAGGTGGCTGACGCTGCGCTCCAGCTCCAGCAGGCTGGGCAGGTAGGTGTACTTGCTGATCTCGCTCTCGACCGTCCGCGCATGCAGCTCCAGCTGGCGTTCGCCATTCTCGGCGAGGGCACGGATGCCGGCGCTCTCGCTGACCCGGTAGCCGCCGTAGCCGAAGCCGAGCATCAGCAGGAGCAGGGGAATGGGGAGCAGCAACTGGCGGACGAGGCGGGGCTTCACGGTCAGTGACGGAGGTACGCTGCAGGGCGGGTCGGGGGATTCCATCACAGTCGTCGCGGCTAGGCCAGCCCGCCGCCACGATGGGCGGCGGAGCGGGCGGTTTTCCGGCACGGCCGGCAGGCGGCGCCGGAAGGGTTCACTCAGTATTCCCAGAAGATCCGTTGCAGCTCCTTGCTGTCCTGGGTCTTGGTCATCGCGACCGCGGCCAGGATGCGCGCCTTCTGCGGGTTCAGGTCGTGGGCGACGATCCAGTCGTTCTTGTCGTCCGGCTGCTCGGCGTTGCGCAGGACGAAGCCGCCGGCATTGACGTGCGAGGAGCGGATGATCTGCACGCCCTGCTTGCGCAGTTCCTGCAGGGTCGGCACCACGCGCGCGGGCACCGAGCCGTTGCCGGTGCCGGCATGGATGATCGCCTTGGCGCCGGCCTGGGCCAGGGCCTTGTAGGCGGTGTCGCTGACGTTGCCGTAGCTGTAGGCGATTTCCACCGGAGCCAGCGCGGAGATCTGCTTGATGTCGAACTCGGAGTTCACCGTGTGCCGCTTCACCGGTGCGCGGAACCAGTAGCTCTTGCCTTCGACCACCATGCCCAGCGGGCCCCACGGGCTCTTGAACGCTTCGGTCTTGATGTTGACCATCTTGCTCGCGTCGCGGCCGGAGAGGATCTCGTCGTTCATGGTGATCAGCACGCCCTTGCCGCGCGCCGACTTGTCGCCGGCCACCGCCACGGCGTTGTACAGGTTGAGCATGCCGTCGGCGGACATCGCGGTGCCCGGGCGCATCGAGCCGACCACCACGATGGGCTTCTCGGTGTGCTCGACCAGGGTCAGGAAGTAGGCGGTCTCTTCCAGGGTGTCGGTACCGTGGGTGATCACGATGCCGTCGACGTCGTCGCTATCGGCCAGCTTGGCGACGGTCTTGCCCAGTTCCAGCAGGTTCTCGTTGGTGAAGCTTTCCGAGGCGATCTGGAACACCTGTTGGCCGCGGACGTTGGCGATGTCCTTGAGCTGCGGCACGCTGGCCAGCAACTGGTCGACCGGCACCTTGGCGGCGGTGTAGGTGGCGCTGTTGGCGGCGCTGGCGCCGGCGCCGGCGATGGTACCGCCGGTGGCCAGGATGACCACGTTGGACAGTTTCTGTTGCGGTGCGACTTCCTTGGCCTGGGCGGCCTGCGGCAGCAGGAGCATCAGGGCCATAACACCGGGGGCGAACGCGTGGAGCAATGGCTTCATGGCGATATCTCGTGTCGGTAGGTTGGTAGGGTTATCGTCGTTGCACGCAATCAGGCGCGGGCGGCGTCGGCCGCCCGCCGTCCTGTCAGGGTTTCACCACCAGGCCGACGCCGCGGCCACGGGGATCGGAGGCGGTCTCCAGGGCCTTGCCGTCGACGCGGATGGCCTGGATATCGCCCATGTTCCAGCCCTGGTCCTCCAGGGTGTAGCCCATCGCCTTCAGCTCCTCGGCGACCTTGCCGGCGAGCGGCGCGTAGGCGTCGTAGTAGATCGTGTCCTTGGGCAGCAACTGGTGGTGCACGCGCTGCGCGGCCACGGCCTTCTCCAGCGGCAGGTGGAAGTCGTAGATGTTGTTCAGCACCTGGAAGATCGAGGTGAAGATCCGCGAGCCGCCGGGCGTGCCGACCACCAGGCTGACCTTGCCGTCGCGGGTGACGATGCTCGGGCTCATCGAGGAGAGCATGCGCTTGCCCGGCTCGATGGCGTTGGCGTCGCTGCCGACCACGCCGAAGGCGTTGGCCACGCCCGGTTTGGCGCTGAAGTCGTCCATCTCGTCGTTGAGCAGGAAGCCGGCGCCCTTGACCACCACGCCGCTGCCGAAGTCCCAGTTGAGGGTGTAGGTGTTGCTCACCGCGTTGCCGTCGGCGTCGACGATGGAGAAGTGCGTGGTCTGGTGCGGTTCCAGGCCGGGACGGACCTTCTCGGTCGGCGAGATCGCCGTCGGGTTGACCTCGGCGGCACGCTGCTTCAGGTATGCCGGATCGGTCAGGCGCGCCACCGGGACCTTGGAGAAGTCCGGATCGCCGAGGTAGTCGGCGCGGTCGGCGAACACGCGTTTCTCGATCTCCGCCAGCAGGTGGATGTAGCGCGCGGAATTCAGCTCGACGCCCTTGAAGTCGGCGGCACGGTTTTCCTTGATGCCCAGCAACTGGGCCAGGGCGATCCCGCCGGAGCTTGGCAGCGGCGCGGTATAGAGCGTGTTGCCCTGCCAGTCGACGCGCATCGGTTCGCGCCACCTGACCTTGTAGTCGGCGAGGTCCTGGTGGGTGATCAGTCCCTTGTCCTGCTGCATCTGTGCCACCAGCAGGTCGGCGGTATGGCCTTTGTAGAACTCGTCCGGGCCCTTGTCGGCGATACGCTCCAGGGTCTTCGCCAGGTCCGGCTGGAGGAACGCCTCGCCGGCCTTCATGTGGCCGAAGTAGTCGCCGAAGTTGGTCTTGCCGTTGAACAGCGCGACGGCGTCCTGGCGGTACTGGAACTGCTTGTCGGCGACCTTGAAGCCCTTTTGCGCGTAGCCGATGGCCGGGGTCAGCAGCTCGCTCCAGGGCAGCTTGCCGAAACGCTTGTGGGCTTCCCAGAGGCCCATCACGGTGCCCGGCACGCCGGCGGCCTTGGCGCCGACCAGGCTGAGGTTCTCGATCACCTCGCCCTTGTCGTCCAGGTACATGGTCTTGCTCGCGGCCTTCGGCGCCACCTCGCGGTAGTCGAGGAAGTACGGCTTGCCGTCCATGTACAGGGTCATGAAGCCGCCGCCGCCGATGTTGCCGGCCTCGGGGTAGGTGACCGCCAGGGTGAAGGCGGTGGCCACCGCGGCGTCCACCGCGTTGCCGCCGGCCTTGAGGATCTGCGCGGCGACCTTGGCGCCGTACTCGTCGGGCGCGGCGACGGCGCCGCCGTCGAGCGTGGCGGCGAAGGCCGAGGAGGATGCGGCGGCAATGGCGACGCCGAGGGACAGGGTTCTGAAGAGCACAGGTTGCATGGGCTTTCCCTATTTATTGTTATCGCAGGCGAGGGTAGAGCAGGCCCCCGCCGGGCGGGCCGGCGAGGGCGGGTACATCAGTGCGGGAGGATCTTGGCGAGGAACTGCTGGGCGCGTTCGGAGCGGGCGCTGACGTCGCCGAAGAACTCCTCCTTCTCGCAGTCTTCCACGATCTGCCCGCGGTCCATGAAGATCACCCGGTTGGCGACCTTGCGCGCGAAGCCCATCTCGTGGGTCACGCACATCATGGTCATGCCTTCGTGGGCCAGCTGGACCATCACGTCGAGCACTTCGTTGACCATTTCCGGGTCGAGCGCCGAGGTCGGCTCGTCGAACAGCATCACCACCGGGTCCATCGCCAGCGCGCGGGCGATCGCCACGCGCTGCTGCTGGCCGCCGGAGAGCTGGCCGGGGTGCTTGTGCGCGTGCTCCTTGAGACCGACGCGCTCGAGCAGGGCCAGGCCCTTCTTGGTGGCTTCTTCCTTGCTGCGGCCGAGCACCTTGATCTGCGCGATGGTCAGGTTCTCGGTGATGCTCAGGTGGGGGAACAGCTCGAAATGCTGGAACACCATGCCGACCCGCGAGCGCAGCTTGGGCAGGTTGGTCTTCGGATCGGCGATGGAGGTGCCGTCGACGACGATGTCGCCCTTCTGGAAGGGTTCCAGTGCGTTGACGCACTTGATCAGGGTCGACTTGCCCGAGCCGGACGGCCCGCAGACCACCACCACTTCGCCTTTCGCAACCTCGGTGGAGCAGTCGGTCAGGACCTGGAAGTCGCCATACCACTTGCTGACATTCTTGATGGAAATCATACGGTTAACCTTTTCTGCAGACGTTTGACGGCGAACGAGGCGGTGAAGCTTACGACGAAGTAGACCAGGCCGGCGAAAATCAGGAACTCGTTGGCCTGGCCGATGATGTCGCCGCGCGAACGGGCCGAATTGAGGAAGTCCATCAGGCCGACGGTATAGACCAGCGAGGTGTCCTGGAACAGGATGATGCTCTGTTGCAGCAGCAGCGGGGTCATCTTGCGGAACGCCTGCGGCAGGATCACCAGGCGCATGGTCTGCCCGTAGGTCATGCCCAGTGCCTGGGCGGCGCCCATCTGGCCTTTCGGGATGGCCTGGATGCCGGCGCGGACGATCTCGCAATAGTAGGCCGCCTCGAACATCATGAAGGCCACCAGGCAGGAGGTGAACGCCCCCACCGGGGTGTCCTCGCCAGTGATCCAGCGCAGGATGAAGGGCACCGCGAAGTAGAACCAGGTGATCACCAGCAGCAGCGGGATCGAGCGGAAGTAGTTGACGTAGAAGCCGGCGATGTTCGACAGCAACTTGCTGTGTGACAGCCGCATCAGCGCCAGCACGGTACCCAGCGCGACGCCGCCGAGGACGCCGAGGACCATCAGCTTGAGGGTCATCAGCATGCCTTCCCAGAGGCTCGGCAGGGCGGGAACGATTCCACTGAAGTCCATCATTTACCTCCTACGGAGATCAGGCCCGGTACGGCGACCTTTCTCTCCACCAGGCGCATGATCAGCATCAGGCTCATGTTCAGCGTGAAGTAGATCAGCGTGGCCAGGGTGAAGGCCTCGAACAGGTTGGCGGAGAACTCGGCGGTCTGCTTGGTCTGCGCCAGCAGCTCCATCAGGCCGATCAGCGACGCCACCGAGGAGTTCTTGAAGATGTTGAGGAACTCCGAGGTCAGCGGCGGGATGATGATCCGGAAGGCCTGCGGCAGCAGCACGTGGCGGTAGATCTGCGGTAGGCGGAAGCCCATCGCGCGGGCCGCCGAGGTCTGCCCGTAGGGCAGCGCCTGGATGCCGGTGCGCACCTGCTCGCAGACCCGCGCGGCGGTGAACAGGCCGAGGCAGACGACCACGCTGAGGTAGGCCGAGGTAGTCGGGTTGAGGTCCTGCTTGAACCAGGTCTGCAGGCCCTCGGGCAGCAGGTCGGGTACCAGGAAGTACCAGATGAACAGCTGCACCAGCAGCGGCACGTTGCGGAAGATTTCCACGTAGGCGGTGGCGATCCCCGATACCAGGCGGTTCGGCACGGTGCGCATGACGCCGAGCAGCGAGCCCAGCGCCAGGGCGATGATCCAGCCGACCAGGGCGATGGCGATGGTCCAGCCCAGACCGGCGATGTACCAGTCGAGGTAGGTTTCGCTGCCGATCCCGGTGGACTTGAAGAACACGCCCCAGTCCCAGTTGTAATTCATGTTGGGGTTTCCCCTCGGTTCAATCGGTTGCAGACACTGGCGGGGAAGGCAGGCGCCGGCGCGGCCGTGCGGGCCGGCGGCGCTGCTCTTCCGGGGGAGACGGCTGGGGAGGGGCAGGCCCCTCCCGCGTCCCCGAGGCCCCGCCGCGAGGCGGGGGCGACGCGCGAAGCGCTGGCGCTCCGGGAGGAACGCCTGGCGCTCGTTACATCTGCTCGGCGGCCTTGTCGGTCGGGCTGGCGATCAGCTTCTTCAGCTCTTCGCTCATGGGGAAGTTGAGGTTCAGGCCCTTCGGCGGGATCGGCTGGGTGAACCACTTGTCGTAGATCTTGTTGACCTCGCCGGAGGCGTAGGTATCGGTGATGGCCTTGTCGACCACTTTCTTGAACGCCGCGTCGCCCTTGCGCACCATGCAGCCGTAGATCTCGAAGGACTGCGGGGTGCCACCGACGACCCAGTCGTCCGGCTTCTTGGCCTTGGCCATTTCGCCGTAGAGCAGCGCGTCGTCCATCATGAAGGCCACCGCGCGGCCGGATTCGAGCATCATGAAGGACTCGCCGTGGTCCTTGGCGGAGATGATGTTCATGCCCATCTTCTTGTCCGCGTTCATGGCCTTGAGCAGGCGCTCGGAGGTGGTGCCGGCGGTGGTCACCACGTTCTTGCCCTTGAGGTCGTCGAAGTCCTTGATGTTGGCGGTCTTCTTCGACAGCAGGCGGGTGCCGACCTCGAAGATGCCGACGGAGAAGTCGACCTGCTTCTGGCGCTCTTCGTTGTTGGTGGTAGAGCCGCACTCGATGTCCACGGTGCCGTTCTGCACCAGCGGGATGCGGGTCTGCGAGGTGACCAGGTTATAGCGGACCTTCAGGTCGGGGAGGTTGAGTTCCTTCTTCACCGCCTCGACCACTTTCAGTTGCAGGTCGTGGGAGTAGCCGATCGGCTTGCCCGGCTCGGTGCCGAGGTAGGAGAAGGGAATCGAAGCGTCACGGTGACCGAGGGTGATGGTGCCGGTGTCCTTGATCTTCTTCAGCGTGCCGGTGAGCTCGTCAGCGACGACCGGAGCGGACAACAGAGCGGCCACGATGGCGGTGCTCAGCAGACTGGGAGCGATACGCATGAATTTCTTCCTCGACTTGTTTTGATTTTTATTGAGCCGCGAGCGCCTGGCCTCTCCGGGACAGGGTGTTTCGCGGTTTTCCCCGGCGGGGGAAGCCACGAGAGTATCGTGCTTGCCGAACAGTGTAGTGGCAGGATGCATGCCAGCTTATGAAATCCGGCTTTTTTTAGACTAACTATTTGAAAGTAAAAGAAATTAAATTTGGATGAAAATGCCCCGAAATGGCCTTTCGTCCGCTCTTCCGAATATTTTCGGGGCATGGCGTTCGGTTTTCCGAACGTTTCGCCGAGGTCCGTTCTTGAGCCATTCCGGGTTTTTCTGACGGTTCGTTCAGAAATTGTTCAGGCTTCGTTCAGGCCCGATTCAGGCCGGGTTCAGCAGAATTCACGCTGCGAGGCGCAAGCCGTCACGTCTTGCCTTCCTTACCTGGCGACGGCCGCCTGGAGTCCCCATGCGCTATCTCATCCTGAGCCTGCTGGCCGTGCTCGCCGCACCTGCCTGGGCTGCCGACGACGGCGACTTCTGGTACCTGCAGACCAGCGTCTACACCCGGCATTTCAACCCGGACCCGGAACACAACAACCACCAGGACCTGCTCGGCCTCGAATACAACCGCGCCGATGGCGTGCTGGCCGGCGGCGCGACCTTTCGCAACTCGTTCAGCCAGCGCTCCAACTACGCCTATCTGGGCAAGCGCTTCGACAGTGACAGCTACCCGGTCTACCTGAAGCTCACCGGCGGCCTATTGCAGGGCTATCGCGGCGAATACCGCGACAAGATCCCGCTGAACCGCTTCGGCGTCGCGCCGGCGATCATCCCCTCGGTGGGCGTTCGTTTCGGCCCGCTGGGCAGCGAGCTGGTGCTGCTCGGCAATTCGGCGGCGATGATCAACCTCGGCCTGCGTCTCTGAGGCCCAGGGCGGGCACGGAACGCTGGCTGGTCTAGGCTGTCGTCTGTTCCCCG
Organism: Pseudomonas sp. HMSC067G02; assembly: GCF_001813485.1. Taxonomy (NCBI): domain Bacteria; kingdom Pseudomonadati; phylum Pseudomonadota; class Gammaproteobacteria; order Pseudomonadales; family Pseudomonadaceae; genus Pseudomonas; species Pseudomonas sp. HMSC067G02. The sequence goes on along the minus strand of NZ_KV812623.1, from coordinate 82,063 downwards.
AGCCGCGCTCCTGAGCGGTTCGTCACTCGACAGGAGACTCCCATGCAGATCGATCTGAGCGACAAACTGGCAATCGTCAGCGGTTCCACCGCCGGCATCGGCTTCGCCATCGCCAGCGGCCTCGCCGCCGCCGGCGCCACCGTGGTGGTCAACGGACGCAGCCAGGCGGCGGTGGACCGTGCGATCGCGGCGATCCGGAACGGCCAGCCGGATGCCAGGGTACGCGGCGTCGCCGGCGACCTGGGCACGGCGGAAGGCTGCGCGGCTTTCGTTGCGGCCGAGCCGAAGGCGGACATCCTGGTCAACAACCTGGGCATCTTCGAGCTGAAGGACTTCTTCGACATCGAGGACGCCGAGTGGAGCCGCTTCTTCGAGGTCAACGTGATGTCCGGGGTGCGCCTGGCCCGCGCCTACGTCCCGGGAATGGTCGAGCGCGGTTGGGGGCGAGTGGTGTTCCTGTCTTCGGAATCGGCGTTGAACATCCCGGCGGACATGATCCACTACGGCTTCAGCAAGACCGCCAACCTCTCGGTGTCGCGCGGCCTGGCCAAGCGCCTGGCCGGCACCGGGGTGACGGTGAATGCGGTGCTGCCCGGACCGACCCTCACCGAAGGCGTCGCCGAGATGCTCCGCGAGGATGCGCAGAAGGCCGGGCAGAGCATAGAAGAGGCCGGCACCGCCTTTGTCCGGCAGCACCGTTCCAGTTCGATCATCCAGCGCCTGGCGACGCCCGAGGAAGTCGCCAACCTGGTGGTCTACGCCTGCTCGACCCAGGCCTCGGCGACCACCGGCGCGGCCCTGCGGGTCGACGGCGGGGTGCTCGACAGCCTGGCCTGACGAGCGCGCAACGCCAGCGTAAAAATGCTCCTCGGCACTCGCGGCGCGGTACCCGGCGGCCCTGGCCGGTTGCCGCGCCGGCGCCTGGCGGCGGCGCTCGTAAAGCTTGCGTAACGAGGCGCGACAGGAGGCGCCGGCAGGTCTAGAACGGCAGGTACCGTCATTCAGAGGATACCGCCACTCATGTCAGCAGCCTCGTTAGCCACCCTCGACGGGTCGCTCCGCATGACCCCCGTCGAGCAACCCCGACCGCCGGCTCTCGCCGACCTCGGCAGCCGCCTGATGATCGTCGTCGAGCGACGCGAGGACTGGGCCTCCTACCTGCCCAGCGAGGAAGTACTCACCGCCCAGGAATACCTCGAGCAATCGGCGCGCGACCACGGCGGCCGCCGCGTGCAGGTGATCAACCTGTGCCGCGGCTACAAGTACCTCGGCCTCGGCTACTACTGTTCGCTGCTGGCCGAGGCCCGTGGCCACCGGGTGATCCCGTCGCTGCGCTGCATCAGCGAACTGGCTCGCAAGTCGGTCTACGGGCTGGCCCTGGGTGGCCTCGACAAGGCCCTGGACAAGGCGCTGTGCCGTACGCCCTATGGCGCCACCGACGGCTTCACCCTGACCCTGTATTTCGGCCATACCGAGTTCGAGCCGCTGGCCGACCTCGCGCGCCAGTTGTTCGAAGCCTTTCCCTGTCCGATCCTGCTGGTGGAGTTCCGTCGCCAGCAGGGCTGGCATATCGAGGGCGTGCGCCCTGGCGTGCTGAACCGCTTGCGCAGCGACCAGGAGGATGTCTTCGCCGATGCCCTCGACGGTTTCAGCCGGCGCGCCTGGCGCATGCCGCGTTCGCGGCGGGTGGCACGCTACGACATGGCGATCCTGCACGATCCCGACGAAGCGCTGCCGCCGTCCAACCCGCAGGCGCTGGCCAACTTCGTACGGGTCGGCGCCAGCCTCGGCATCGACGTCGAACTGATCGGACGCAAGGACTACGCGCGCCTGGCCGAGTTCGACGCCCTGCTGATCCGCGAGACCACCCGGGTCGACCACCATACCTATCGCTTCGCCGAGAAGGCCGAGCGTGAAGGCCTGGTGGTGATGGACGACCCGGCATCGATCCTGCGCTGCACCAACAAGGTCTACCTGGCCGACCTGCTTGGTTGCCGGCAACTGGGCATGCCGCTCACCGAGATCCTCTACAAGGAACGCCCGCAGGACTGGCAGCGGGTGGCCCGGCGCCTGGGTTTCCCGCTGGTGCTGAAGATTCCCGATGGCTGCTTCTCCCGTGGCGTGGTCAAGGTCAACGACGACAGCGAACTGCTGGCGGCGGCGAGCGAGCTGTTCGAGCGCTCGGTCCTGTTGCTGGCCCAGGAGTTCTTCTACACCGAGTACGACTGGCGCATCGGCGTGCTCGACCGCCAACCGCTGTACGCCTGCCAGTACTTCATGTCGCGCGGCCACTGGCAGATCTACAACCACAAGGCCGACGGCCAGGACGTCAACGGCGAGTGCCGCGCCGTGCCGCTGGAGCAGGTGCCGCCGGCGGTGCTGGAGCTGGCCCTGGAGGCCGCCGGGCGGATCGGCGACGGCCTCTACGGGGTGGACCTGAAGCAGGCCGGCGACAAGGTGCTGGTCATCGAGGTCAACGACAACCCGAATATCGATGCCGGCATCGAGGACGGCCAGCTCGGCGACGAACTCTACAGGCGCATCCTCCAGGCCTTCGTCCAGCGCCTGGAACTCAAGCACCGTGGCCAGTTGAGCAAGGCGCTGCGCTGAGCGGCGCGCCTCAGTCCGGCCGGCGCGTGGCCAGGCGCAGGCCGGAGCCGCGGGCGAGGGCGGCCGGCCTGACGCAACGGACCCGGTAGCGGCCGCGCTCATCGATCTCGATGCCCTGCAACTCGGGAGCGAAACCGGGAAAGTGCTCGCCGAAGGCCTGCAAGGCCAGCAGGTAGTCGATCAGCGCCGGCGATTCCTCGGCCACCCGTTCGCCGGGCAACAGCAGCGGCGTGGCCGCCGGATGGACGCCGACCAGGCTGGCGACCACACGGCCGCCGAGCCTGTCGATCGCCACCGCTTCGGTTTCGTCCCTGACCAGGTGCCCATAGACCGTGGCCGGCGCCAGCGCGGCGTGGCCGGCAGCCCTGGCGGCGGCGTCGGCGAGGGCGGTCAGGTGCAGCCGCAGGCTGGCTTCGTGGATCATCGCGCAGAGTTCGCGCAGGCCGATGTAGCGGTACAGCGGCGAGCTGTCGAGCAACTCCGGCAACACCTGCTTCAGCGGCGCATCGTCGTCGTGCCGGCGTTTGAATTCGCACAGCCTGTCCACCAGCGGCTGCGCGTGTTCCGCCCTGGCGCCCTGGGGAAACAGCAGCAGGAAGCGATAGTCGCCGGTGCGCAACGGGGCGATGCCGTGCCGGCGCAGGTAGCGGCAGACCACCGCGGCGGGTACTCCGAAGCTGGCCGGGCAACCGCGCGAATCGAGGCCGGGGGCGCTCAGGGCGACGCGCAGCGGGTCCAGCCGAGGACTGCTGTCGAGTGTCTCGGCGAGCCCGTGCCAGCGCTTCGCCGGCGTCTCCCGGCCGGCCTCGATGCCAGGCCCCGGGTTGCCCCGCAGTATCTCGAAGAACCACGTATCGCCATCCTCCCTGGCGAGCCGCGCGGCGGCTTCCCAGAGCGCCCGGCGAAAGGCTTCGGCGATGTCGCCGGCGTGCGCCGCCGGGGCTCCTGCGGACCTCTCGCGGTAGGCCGTGGAGAGGTCGTTCAGCGGCGTCGCCAGGTGCTCCGCGGTGCTCTCCGAGCCGATCCGCCACTGCTTGGCCGGCGCCAGATCGAGGCGTGCGCGGCCGTTGTAGCGGGCGCTCACCGGCGTGCGCGGGACCGGCGGGGCATAGTCGCGCAGCCGCCTGGGGCCCGCCGGGGCGCGCCATTCACGCAGGTCGCTGTCGATGCGCTCGGCGATGAAGCGTGCGGGGCCGGCGGCCAGGTTGAAGCATCCCTGGACCTCGTCCAGTAGCTGGCTGGACAACTGCTCGATGCGCAGTTGACGAAACAACAGGAACAGCGGGATGGACGGCGCGACCTGGCGGAGTTCATCGAGCGCCGCTAATTGTGCGGCTTCGTTCTCGCCTGTCGGCTCCGCGACGAGCAGGAGGATGCCGGCGGGGTGCGCGGCGTTGCCGAGAAAATCCAGGGCGACCTTGCGGCTTGGCGCCTGGAAGAGTCGATAGCCGCGTATTTCCAGTTGTCGACAAAGCTCGGAAAGACGATTCGCATCATTGGCCGCGTTTATGTTGGAAGTGACGAGTATTGAATGACGCGAAGGATTGTTTCGAGACATGCTGTTGTCCTTGTCCATTCGAACCGCTCGGTTTCGCCGGCAAAAGCGTCGCCCGGCACGCCGAAGGCTCTCGCGAGGCGCGACTAGTGATTGATGATGTACTTGGCGCTGGCGAAGGTCGGCGGGATATAGAAGTTCCACTTCTTTTGCCGGGCGAGTGCCTTGAAGGCGCCGATGCAACTGCAACCGACCTTCTGGAAGATGTTGCTCTTGTGGAACTTGACGGTACTCAGGGAGCGGCTGATCTGTTCGGCTATTTCTTTTTCCGAGAGACCGGAAAGCAGCAGGTAGATCACGTCCCATTCGCGCGAGGTGAACAACTCCGAGGGTGGCGTGAAGGTGAAGGTACCGATGCCGTCGGTGGCGATGAAGCCGCGCGGGGCGACCGAGGTCAGGGTCTTGGCATGGGCGATCACCCCGGTGCGGTTGCCGCGCCGGTCATACAGCGGCATGCGCTCGAAGTACAGGCAGCAGGGCGCCGGATGGTCGTCCGGCCTGAGCAGCGCCAGGGCCTCGATGCGCTTGCCGGTCTGGATGACCAGCTTGTCGTGCTCTTCGATGCTGGCACTGAAGGGGGACAGCAGGGAGTTCTTCTGGCCGAACCGCGGGGTGATCAGTTCGGTATAGCGACGATTGACATAGACGAAGTTGAGACAGTTGTCTTTCACACTCCAGGCCTCTTCGCTCTGCTCCCAGGAAATGATCAGTTCGATGGGAATGTGCACCGACATGTGGTGAGTCATGTCCAGCAGCTTTTCGATATCCAATAGCGTCATTGGCTACTCCACTCATTTACATGTGGGCGGGTCTTTGAATGGAAGAAAGATGGCGAGGCGAGTGCGTGCCGGGATGTTCGTTGGGTCCTGCGGAAGTTTCTCTGGCAAGTGCTATCTTCTTTTCGGTGGCGTTCGACTCCTGCGTCTGCGAAGTGTTACCGGAGCAACTACGCCGGGGCGCAATTCGATTTCAGGTTATATCCGCGACCTCATGCCCAGGCTGTACTTTTGATCGAGTTTTTTTGCGCTGTTCTAATAGGGGGCGGGCGCGTTGTTCGAAAAGTCGATTGACAGCTGACGGAGGTGGCCAGGGTCCTATCGAACAATTCCAGGAGTTCCCTTTTTCCAATGCGCGATGCCACCGGTCCGTACTTCGCTCGCCGGGGCCGTTGCGCGGCTATGGTGGAAGTCCCGAGGCCTATCGAGGCTTTGTCATGTCGCGTGTGCTTTTCCTGCTCCTGGCCATGGTGCTCGCCGGCCTGGGCCAACCGACCCTCGCCGCGCCCCTGCCGGACGAGCTGCCGGCAGCGTTGCCCGCCGCGCCGCCGGTCGCGCCGTTGCCCATGGGCAGCGCGCCACAGCCGCAACCGGAGGCCGCCGAGCCGGACCTGCCGGGCAGCGACGCGGCCAGCGCCGACGGGGAGGCGACGACCAAGGACGGCTTGAAGATCGGCAACGGCAGTCTCCGCCTGCGCCAGGACGATCCCGGGCCGACCCGGGAAAGCCCGCTGCGCGATCCCCGCCTGAATCCCTACGCACCGCGTCAGCCCTGACCGACGGCCCGCGCCCGGTGGCCGGGCGGGTCTAGGCTTGTGCTGCGGTCGGCGGCGTTCCACGGCGAGCGCCGACCGTTCGTCCGCGCCGCGGGCTTTTTTCCCCGCCGCTGTCGAAAGGCGCCCTCGCCGGGCGACTACCGAACGAACGGATCGTCGATCCGCACCAGGAGCCCACCGCCATGAAATACCTCTGCCTGATCTATTTCGACGAAGCGAAGCTGGCCGCCGTGCCGGCCGAGGAGCTTGCCGCCATCGTCGACGAGTGCATGACCTACTCCGACCAGTTGGGCAAGGCCGGCCACTACATCGCCTCGCACGCCCTGCAGTCGGTGCAGACCGCCACCACCCTGCGCCACCAGGGCGGGCGGCTGGCGATGACCGACGGGCCGTTCGCCGAGACCAAGGAGCAACTCGGCGGTTTCTACCTGATCGAGGCGCGCGACCTCAACCAGGCCCTGCAGATCGCCGCGAAGATTCCGCCGGGACGGCTCGGCTGTGTCGAAGTGCGACCGGTCAAGGAATGGGAGTGAGGGCGCCCGGCGCCGGAGGTGAAGCATGTGCCCCCTTTGCATCGCATCCCTGTCCCTGCTGTGCGCCGGCGGCGCTTCGCTGGCCGGCTTCGCCCTGGCGACCGGGCGCCGGCGCCGCTGGCGGAACGACCCCGGGCAGGCTGGAAAACCGAGAATTTCCGTGGAGAATCGGCAATGAATCCTTCTTTGCAGGACCACCCGGTGAGCAACCGGGAACAATGGCTGGACGCCCGTCGCCGTCTGCTGGCGCGGGAAAAGCAACTCACCCGCCTGCGCGACCAGGTCGCCGCCGAACGACGCGAACTGCCCTGGGTCAGGGTGGACAAGGACTACCGCTTCCAGGGCGAGCGGGGTGAGCGTTCGCTGGCCGAGTTGTTCGGCGGCAATAGCCAGCTAATCGTCTACCACTTCATGTTCGCGCCGGGCTGGAGCGAAGGCTGCGTCGGCTGTTCGTTCCTCGCCGACCACATCGACGGCGCCAACCGGCACCTGGCGCACCACGACGTCAGCCTGGTGGCGGTATCGCGCGCGCCCCTGGAGGAGTTCCAGGCGTTCCGCCGGCGCATGGGCTGGCGTTTCGACTGGTACTCCTCGTACGGCAGCGATTTCAACCGTGACTTCGGGGTGTCCTTCGACAAGGCGCAACTGGCCGCCGGCAGCGTCGACTACAACTACCAGCCGACCCCCGACGCCGGCGAGGAAATGCCGGGTGCCAGTGTGTTCCTGCGCAATCCGGCGGGCGAGGTGTTCCACACCTATTCGGCCTATGCGCGCGGCCTCGACATCCTGCTCACCACCTACACCTTCCTCGACCTGACGCCCAAGGGGCGCAACGAGGACGCGATCATGGACTGGCTGCGTCACCACGACCGCTACGACGAGGCGCCGAAAAGCGCCTGCTGCCACGCGCAGGCCAGCCATTGAGGGAGCACGGCGAGCCGTTGCGCAGCCGCATCGAGGCGCTGTACCGCGAGGAGTCGCGGCGCGTGCTGGCGACCCTGATCCGCCTGCTCGGCGATTTCGAGCTGGCCGAGGAAGCCTTGCACGACGCCTTCATCGCCGCCGTCGAGCAGTGGCCGCGCGACGGTATCCCGCGCAACCCGCGCGCCTGGCTGGTTTCTGCTGGGCGCTTCAAGGCCATCGACAACCTGCGCCGGCGAGCGCGCTTCGACGCCTCGCAGCGGCTGCTCGCCGAGCAACTGGAAGAGCAGGCCGAGGCGCCGGCGGAGGAGGGCGATGCGGTGGAAGACGACCGGCTACGCCTGATCTTCACCTGCTGCCACCCGGCGCTGACCCCCGAGGCACAGGTGGCGCTGACCCTGCGCGAGGTCTGCGACCTGCGCACCGAGGAGATCGCCCGCGCCTTCCTCGCCGCGCCCAGCGCCATCGCCCAACGCATCGTGCGGGCCAAGAACAAGATCCGCGAGGCCCGGATTCCCTACCAGGTACCGACCGTGGAGGAACTCCCCGAGCGGCTGGGCAACGTCCTGCAAGTGATCTACCTGGTGTTCAACGAGGGCTACTCGGCCTCCACCGGCACCAGCCTGACCCGCGCCGATCTCAGCGGCGAGGCGATCCGCGTCGGCCGCCTGCTGGTCGAACTGCTGCCCGACCCCGAGGCCCTCGGCCTGCTCGCCCTGATGTTGCTGCACGACTCGCGGCGCCAGGCGCGGACCTCGGCCAGCGGCGAACTGGTGCGGCTCGACGAGCAGGACCGCACGCTATGGGATCGCGGACTGATCGTCGAGGGGCTCGGCCTGGTCGAGCGGGCCCTGGCCAGCCGCCGTTTCGGGGCCTACACCCTACAAGCGGCCATCGTCGCGGTGCACGCCCAGGCCCCGCGCGCCGAGGACACCGACTGGGCACGGATCGTCGCCCTCTACGACGCGCTGCTGTACCTGGCGCCATCGCCGGTGATCGAACTCAACCGCGCCGTGGCCTTGGCCATGCGCGATGGCGTCGAGGTCGGGCTGGCCGTGGTCGATGCGTTGCTGGCGCGAGGTGAACTGGCCGATTACCACCTGGCGCACTCGGCGCGTGCCGACTTCTGCCGCCGTCTCGGTCGCCGCCGCGAGGCCCGCGAGGCCTACCGCGCGGCGCTGGCCCTGGCGCGCCAGGAGCCGGAGCGGCGCTTCATCGAGCAGCGCCTGCGCGAACTCGATTGAAGCCGGCTCAGGCGCCGTTGGCGCAGGCCGTACGCGCTTCGCCGCCAACGCCACGGGTGAACCACCAGAACGCCAGGGCCGCCAGGCTGATCGCCGCGCCGAGCAGGCTCACCGCGTCCCAGCCGGCCCAGGCGTACATGGCGGTGCCGGCGCTGGCGCCGAGGCCGCTGCCGGCGGCGTAGAACAGCATGTAGCAACCCACCAGGCGGCTGTGGGCGCGCGGGTCGATGGCGAAGACCAGGCTCTGGTTGAGCACATGGATCGCCTGGCCGGCGAGATCGAGCAGCAGCACGCCGAGAATCAGCGCCGCCAGCGAATGCGCGCCGAGGGCGAGCGGCAGCCAGGACAGCAGCAACAGCAGCAGGGCGCCGCCGCTGAGCGCCTGGGCGTGGCCGCGATCGGCCAGGCTGCCGGCCCGCGCCGCGCCCAGCGCGCCGAGCGCGCCGACCAGGCCGAAGGCGCCGATGGCGCTGTGCGACAGCGAATACGGCGGCGCGCCGAGCAGCAATACCAGGCTGCTCCAGAACACCCCGAAGGCGGCGAACATCAACAGCCCGAGCAGGCCGCGCACCTGCAGCACGCGCTGGCTCGCCAGCAGGCCGAACATCGAGCCGAGCAGCTGCCGGTAGGACAGCCCCAGTTCGTTGCTCGGCGCCGCCGGCAGTACCCGCCAGAGCAGCAGGCCAAGCCCGCCCATGCTCGCTGCCGAGACCAGGTAGACGCTGCGCCAGCCGCCGAGGTCGGCGAGCAGCCCGGCCAGGCTGCGCGCCAGCAGCAGGCCGATCACCACGCCGCCCTGCGCCGCGCCGACCACCCGCCCGCGCTCGCCAGGCGCCGCCAGCGCCGCGGCGTAGGCCAGCAGTCCCTGGGTCATGGCGGTGCCGAGCAGGCCCAGTCCGAGCAGCCCCAGCGCCAGGCCGAGGGTATCGCCGGCGAAGCCCACCAGCAGCAGCGACAGCACCAGCAGCAGGAGCTGGACGAACATCAGCCGGCGCCGCTCCAGCAGGTCGCCCAGCGGCACCACCAGCAGCAGCGCCAGGGCGCAACCGGCCTGGGTCGCGCCGAACAGCAGGCCGACCCCGGCCTGGCCGATGGCGAACTCGGCACCGAGGACGTCCAGCAGCGGCTGGGCGTAATAGACGTTGGCCACGCTGAGACCGCAGGCGACGGCGAACAGCAGCACCAGCGCGGAGGGGAGGGAGGATGGCGAGGATGGCATGCGAAGCGCTCCGTAAGGTTTCAATATGAAACTATGCGGAGGCTAGGAATTTTGGTTTTAAAATGCAACTTAAATTATCGCGGCAGTGCGTCTATCGATCGCGACTCGCGCACAGCGGAACGCGGGCCCGCCGCCGATTCACACCTGGCGGCGGGCCCGCGTAGCGGACGCTACCGGTCCTGCTCGCAGTTGACCATCCAGGCCACGCCGAAGCGGTCGGTGAACATGCCGAAGCTCGCCGCCCAGAAGGTCGGGCCCAGCGGCATCTGGACCGAGCCGCCCTCGGCGAGGGCGTTGAACAGGCGCTCGGCCTCGGCCTTGCTGTCGACGTTGAGGCTGATGGAACAGCCCTTGATGCCTTCGTAGGGATAGGCCGGGTGATTGTCCGAGGCCATCAGGGCGAAGCTGCCGACCACCAGCCGTGCGTGCATGATCTTGTCTTTCCAGTCGGCCGGGATGTCGCCGCACTCGGGGCTGTCGCCGAACGGCAGCATGGCCTCCAGGGTGCCGCCCAGGTGCTGGTGGTAGCAGCTGAAGGCCTCCCGGCAATTACCGTTGAAGATCAGGTAGGGGACGATTTGCATGGCGCTTTCCTCGTTCTTGGCGGAGTGCGGGGCGGTTCAGTTGCGTTTTTCCAGCTCGGCGCGCAGGCGCTCCTCGCGCTCGCGCAGTTCCGGGGTGAACTCCTCGCCGAAGTCCTCGGCCTCGAAGACCTGGCGGATCTCGATCTCGGATTCGCCGTCGAATGGGTTCGGGCATCGCTTGACCCACTCGATGGCCTCTTCCAGGGAGGCCACCTGGAACATCCAGAAACCGGCGATCAGCTCGCGGGTCTCGGCGAAGGGGCCGTCGATCACCGTCCGCGCGTTGCCGGAGAAACGCACCCGGGCGCCCTTGGCGCTGGGCTGTAGCCCTTCGCCGGCGAGCATCACCCCGGCCTTGACCAGTTCCTCGTTGTAGCGGCCCATCGCCGCGAGCAGTTCCTCGCTGGGCATCTCGCCGGCTTCGGAAGCCTGGGTGGCCTTGACGATCACCATGAATCTCATCTGCGTTCTCCTTGTTGTTCTGCGCAATGACGGCCCGTTCTGGCCCGCCTCCCGAACTGGTCGAACGGCGGGCCGGCGGATCGACAGGCGACGGCGGTTTTTTCGCTGGCCGGGGCAGTATAGGAGGCCCGCGCCGAGCGGCCGGGATGGCCGACGAGCGTCGCTGCGGAGTGTGCCGACCGCTGGGCGGGCCGCGCCAGCCGTGGCCTGCAGGGCTTCTACACTGTTCCAGCAGAACCATTTCCGCGAGCCTCGGCATGCCCCGTATCGTCTTCGCCCCGGCCATCCAGCGGCATGTCGCCATGCCCGCGCTGGACGTCGGCGCCGCCACCGTCGCCGCCGCCTTGCAGGCGGCCTTCGCCCGCGAGCCGCGCTTGCGCGGCTACCTGCTCGACGACCAGGGCAGTCTGCGCCGGCATGTGGCGCTGTTCGTCGATGGCGTGCAGGTCCGCGATCGCCGGGGATTGGGCGATCCGCTCCAAGACGATAGCGAGATCTACGTGGTGCAGGCGCTGAGCGGCGGTTGACCAACAGAGGAGGACATCCGGTGAGCGAGCGACTCTATGTCGGCACCCGCAAGGGCCTGTTCGAGCTGCGGCGCAACGCGGCGGGCCAGTGGCTGCCGATGGCCAGCCACTTCCTCGGCGAGCCGCTGAGCATGCTCCTCGCCGACCCGCGCGACGGCGCGCTCTACGCGGCGCTGAACCTCGGCCATTTCGGCGTCAAGCTGTGGCGTCGCGACGCCGGCGCGACGGACTGGATGGAATGCACGGTGCCGGTCTATCCGCCGCAGCCGCCAGCGGCCGAACCGCTGGAAGGCCAGGCGGCGGAGCCACCCTGGTCGCTACAGCAGTTGTGGATCCTCGAGCCAGGCGGCGCCGACCGGCCCGGCACGCTGTGGGCCGGGACCATCCCCGGCGGCCTGTTCCGCTCCGACGACCGTGGCGCCAGCTGGCGCCTCAACCGCGAACTCTGGGAACGACCCGAGCGCGCCCAGTGGTTCGGCGGCGGCTACGACCATCCCGGCATCCATTCCATCTGCGTCGACCCACGCGACAGTCGCCACCTCACCGTCGCGGTGTCCTGCGGCGGCGTCTGGCAGAGCCACGACGACGGCCGCAGCTGGACCTGCACCACCAAAGGCATGCGCGCCGACTACATGCCGCCGGAGCAGAGCGAGGAGGCGGCGATCCAGGACCCGCACCGCCTGGTGCAGTGCCAGGCGCGCCCGGAGTTCCTCTGGGTGCAGCACCACAACGGCATCTTCCGTTCCCGCGACGGCGGCCTGCATTGGCAGGGCGTGGTCGCCGAGCCGTCCAGCTTCGGTTTCGCCGTCGCCGTGCATCCGCGGCAGCCGGACACGGCCTGGTTCGTCCCGGCGACCAAGGACGAATGCCGCATTCCCAGGGACGCCCGTTTCGTGGTCACCCGCACCCGCGACGGCGGCCGCAGCTTCGAGACCCTCGAGCGCGGCCTGCCCGACGGCCCGGCCTACGACCTGGTCTACCGCCACGGCCTGGACATCGACCCCAGCGGCGAGCGCCTGGCCATGGGCTCGACCACCGGCGGCCTGTGGCTCAGCGAGAACGGCGGGGAGGACTGGCAGCAGCTCTCCGCCAACCTGCCGCCGATCTACTGCGTGCGCTTCGCCTGAGCGCGCGGTGCTGGACAGCCTCGGCGCGCTTGCATAAGTTCGTGGGTTTTCGCCAAGGAGCCCACCCCATGAGCCTCGAATCCGTCCGGCGGTTCTTCGCCGAGAAAGCCCCGGACCTGCGCATCATCGAGCTGGAAACCAGCACCGCCACCGTCGCCCTGGCCGCCGAGGCCCATGGCGTGGAGCCGGGGCGCATCGCCAAGACCCTGTCGCTGCGGGTCGGCGAGCGCACCGTACTGGTAGTGGCGCGCGGCGACGCGCGGCTGGACAACCGCAAGATCAAGGCCGCCTTCGGCGGCAAGGCGAAGATGCTCGGCGCCGAGGACGTGGTCGAGCTGACCGGGCACCCGGTCGGCGGAGTCTGCCCGTTCGGCCTGGCGACGCCGCTGGCGGTGTACTGCGACGTCTCGCTGCAAGCCTTCGACGAAGTGCTTCCGGCCGCCGGGGCGGTGCACAGCGCGGTCCGCATCGCCCCGCAACGGATGGCCGAGCTGGTGGATGCGCAGTGGGTCGATGTGTGCCAGGAAGTCCTCCAGGAAGCCTGACGGCAACTGCCGGGCTCAGGCCAGATTGAGCTGCCAGGACACCCCGAAGCGGTCGGCCAGCCAGGCGAAACGCTGGCTGAAGCCGTAGTCGCCGAGCGGCATCAGGGCCTTGCCGCCGTCGCTCAGGGCCTCGGCCAGGCGCTCGATCTGCGCGTTGCTCTCGCAGTCGACGAAGAAGGAGAACGCCGGGGTGAAATCGAAGGCGTGCCGCACATGGCTGTCGATGCAATGCACGCTCTGGTCGCCGAGGCGGAACAGCGCCTTCAGCACCGAGCCTTCCGGGCCCGGCCCCTCGGCGCCGTAGCGCTGGATCTGGAGGATCTCGGCGTCGTCGAACAGCGACAGGTAGAAGTTCATGGCCGCCTCGGCCTGGACCCCCTGGAACATCAGGAAGGGGCGTACGCGTGTGCTCATCGCGGTCTCCTCTGGAAGGCTGGCTCGAGGCTAGAGCCTAGCTCACCACGTTGCGGGTGAAACGCACCACCTCGTCCCCATCGTTGACGTAGGCGTACGGCTGGTCGCTGGCGAAGGCATGGAAGTCGCCGGCCTCGATGCGCCGTTCGCCGTCGGCCAGTTCCAGGCGCAGGCGACCTTCGATGACCAGAACCATCTCCCGCCAGCCGGCGGCGTCGGGTTCCGATACGTAGCGCTCGCCCGGTCCCAGCGACCAGGCCCAGAGTTCCACCTCGCGCCGCGCCGGTGCGCTGGCGAGGAGGGTGGCGCGGCTCTCGGGGTGGTGGCCGACCCAGGCCACCGCATTGATCCGCGAGCGGTCGGTGGCCGGTGCCTGGACCAGGTCGGGGAACAGCACGCCGAGGGCGGCGGCGATACGGTCGAGGGTCGACAGGCTGACATTGACGTCGCCGCTCTCGATGCCCACCAGCATCCGCCGGCTGACACTGGCCGCGCGGGCCAGCGCTTCCTGGCTGAGGCCGGCTTGCAGGCGCAGGCGGCGGACGTTGCCGGAGACATGTTCGAGGACGCTGGGGCGTTCGGTAGGGTTGGGCAATATATTGCTCACTGTCGCGGTTTTGCGCATTATAGTGCACATCCCGTTTCCCGCAGTCCATCGGGCTGCTTCCCACTGCCGGACCTCTTCCATGACCTCCACCTCCCGCGGCCTCGCCGGAACGCTGTTGCCGGTCGGCCTGCTATTGATCGCCATGGCCTCGATCCAGAGCGGCGCTTCCCTGGCGAAAAGCATGTTCCCCCTGGTCGGCGCCCAGGGCACCACGGCCCTGCGGCTGTTCTTCGCCGCGCTGATCCTGCTGCTGCTCCTGCGTCCCTGGCGCAAGCGCCTGAGCCTGCAATCGCTGCGCTCGGTGGTGGTCTACGGCATCGCCCTGGGCGGCATGAACCTGCTGTTCTATCTCTCGGTGCGCACCGTGCCGCTGGGCATCGCGGTGGCTCTGGAGTTCACCGGGCCGCTGCTGGTGGCGATCCTCTCCTCGCGGCGCCTGCTGGACTTCCTCTGGATCGGCCTGGCGGTGTTCGGCATCTGGCTGTTGCTGCCGCTGGGCAACAGCGCCGAGCCGCTCGACCTGGTCGGCGCCGCCTATGCCCTCGGTGCCGGCGTGTGCTGGGCGCTGTACATCCTCTTCGGCCAGCGCGCCGGCGCCGACCATGGCGCCCAGGGCGCCGCGCTGGGGGTGCTGGTGGCGGCGATCCTGGTTGTGCCGATCGGCGTCGCCCACGCCGGCGCCGACCTCCTCGACCCGGCGCTGATCCCGTTGGCGCTGGGCGTCGCGGTGCTCTCCACGGCCTTGCCCTACACCCTGGAAATGGTCGCGCTGACCCGCCTGCCGGCGCGCACCTTCGGCACCCTGATGAGCATCGAGCCGGCCTTCGGCGCGCTCTCCGGGCTGCTGTTCCTCGGCGAGCGGCTGAGCCCGACCCAATGGCTGGCCATCGGCGCGATCATCCTCGCCTCGGTCGGCACTACCCTCAGCGTCAAGTCGCGTGGCGCCGCCCCGGCGCTACCGGCCAAGGACTGAGGCGGCCGCCGCGTCCTCCCGCTGCAGGCGCTCGTGCTGGCGGATGAAGCGCCGCGCGCTGCGCGCTAGGCGGATGCAGAGCATGATCGCCGCGCCGGTCAGGCCCACCACCAGGCCCTGCCACAGGCCGCGCGGTCCGGTGGGTTCCTGGATCCAGTCGGTGAGGCCGAGGCTGTAGCCCACCGGCAGGCCGATGCCCCAGTAGGCGAACAGGGTCATGATCATCGTCACCCGGGTGTCCTGGTAGCCGCGCAGGGCCCCGGCGGCGGTGACCTGCAGGGCGTCGGAGAACTGGAACAGCGCGGAGAACACGATCAGCGAGGCGGCGATGGCGATCACCGCCGGGTCCGGCGAATACATCGCGGCGATCTGCTCGCGCAGCAACAACATCAGGCTCGCCGAGACGCAGGCGTAGCCCAGCGCCGCGGCCATCCCCACGCCGGCGGCGAAGCGCGCGTCGCGAGGCAGGCCGGCGCCGAGGTTGTGGCCGACCCGCACGGTCACCGCCATCCCCAGCGAATAGGGAATCATGAACACCAGCGCGCTGAAGTTCAGGGCGATCTGGTGGCCGGCCACCACGTTCTCGTCGAGCCCGCCGATCAGCAGGGCGATCACCGAGAAGATGCTCGACTCGGCGAACACCGCGATGCCGATCGGCAGGCCGACCGCCACCAGCGGGCCGATGGTCGCGCGATCCGGCCACTCCCAGCGCGAGAACAACTGGCTGGCGCGGTAGATCGAGGCCTTGTTCACCCAGAACAGCATGCCGAGGAACATGAACCACATCACCGAGCCGGTGGCCCAGCCGCAGCCGGGGCCACCCATCTTCGGCATGCCGAAGTGGCCGTAGATCAGCGCGTAGTTGATCGGGATGTTCAGCAGCAGCCCGCCGATCCCCAGCACCATGCTCGGCCGGGTCCGTCCCAGGCCGTTGGTGTAGCAGCGCAGTACGTGGTACAGCGCCGCCGCCGGGAAGCCCAGGGCGATGCCCTTGAGGTACAGCAGGCTCGGCCCGATCAGTTCCGGGCGCACTTTCATCAAGCCGAGGATCGGCTCCGACAACCACCACAGCACCGCCCCCGACAGCGGTCCGATCAGCAGCGCCAGCCACAGCGCCTGGCGCACCAGCGGCCCGGTGCCGGGCTGGTCGCCGGCGCCATGGCGCTGGGCGACCTTGGCCGTGGTGGCGAGCAGGGTGCCGGTCATCAGCAGGAACATCGGGATCCAGATCGAGTTGCCCAGCGCCACCGCTGCCAGGTCGTGCGGACTGGCGCGCCCGGCCATCACCGCATCGACGAAGCCCATGGCGGTGGTCGCCAGTTGCGCGATCATGATCGGCGCGGCGAGGGTCAGCAGTTCCTTGAGTTCGGCGCGGATGCGCAAGCCACGGGAAAGGGGCAGGGCGGGGCTGTTCACGGCAGTCCTTGTCTGGGCAGGGGAACCGCGTAGTTTACGGGTTGACGGGGTGGTCAGGAAGGGTCAGCAGGGTCGTGCCGGTTGCCCAGCCCCCCACCGCGCTACGCGCAGACAAACGACCCCGCGCTGCCCGCTTGAGGCCCGACCCCGTAGGGCGAATAACCGCCTGGCGGTTATCCGCCGGATACCCGTGACAGCGGCGGATGACATGCCCTGGAAACGCCGGACATCTCCCCCAGACTTTTCCGCAGCCTCTCTCAGACGCCCAGGAATTGGATAAAAAACCAGTAGGAGGAAGATGGAGGGGTCGCCAAGTCCATCTGTTTTCTTGGGGGCAGAAAAGACGCGGGCCGCAGGTGCAGGAACACCTACGACCCGCTAACCAGAGACCAGCTAATCAAGGAGCTGACCCATGGCTAAGGCCGATGATACGTCGAATCCCGCAATAACCGCACAGTCCCCTTCCACCTTCATCCCCCTGCGACGCACCTCGCAATGCAACCAGCATCCCGGCTGCGCCACCCTCTACCTGGACTGCAGCGCAGCCAGCGAAGATCTGTTCGACACCGCCCGCACCCGTCTGGAGTCGGCGATCGGAACGCTGAGCGTCCTCGACCTGCTCGACGAAACCGAAGAGCCCGGCGAAAGCATCTGCCGCATCACCGGTTCCCTGCTGTCGTTGCTCAGCGACGCCCTGTCGCTGTTCGAGGCGGAATACGCACGCAGAC
>NZ_KV812623.1:3103-64946 GCF_001813485.1 Pseudomonas sp. HMSC067G02 | reverse complement strand
GCAGACACCGATAACCGACGGAGGCGGTGCCCCCCGGCAAGGCCGGGGGGTTGAGTAGCGGGGCGAAAAGGGGATCCCTCTCCGCCCTGGCTCGGCAGTTGCGCGGTCGGGCGAAAGCCACCTGCCCGCTACGCACGCCAACCCAGGCAATCCCTGACGATGACCGGTCTTTCATCTGCGACTGTTTCTCATTTACACTCGACCCCCATTCTTCGGAGCCAGGCTCCTTTCCTGGGTGCATCGTGCCGTTCGATCCCGCCAAGCCGACGCTGTTGTCCACACTGGTTCGTCACTACGAGGAACTGGTCGACCATGTTCGCCGGCGCTTCGGCGACCGGGGCATGGCGCGCGAAGTGGTGCACGACGTGTGCGTGCAGTTGCTCGAACGCGACGAGAAGGAGGACGTGCACACGCCCCTGGCCCTGCTGCGGAAAATCTCCCACGACACCGCCGTGAGCCGCTATCGTAGCGACCGTCGTCGAACCGCCTGGGTGGAAGCCGTCGCCGAGCTTCCGGAAGTCGCCTGCATGGCGGCGACGCCCATGGGTCGCCATGAGGCCGAGCGCGAGTTCCAGGCACTGGTCGACGCCATCGCCACGCTTCCTCCTCGCTGCCAGGCCGTTTTCGTCATGCACAAGATCCACGAAGTTCCCCAGGCGCAAGTCGCCGACCGCCTCGGCATCTCCGTCAAGACCGTGGAAAAGCACCTGCGCCTCGGACTGGCGGCCTGCCGGGAACGGCTCGGCCGCGGCGAGGCACGGCCATGACCCAGCCCTCGAAACGGAATGGGCAGGTTCCGCTGGACGACGCCCTGGAGCGCCATCGCGACGCGCTGAAGGACCTGTTCCCGCTGCCGCCCTCCCGGCCGAAATCGCGCAAGGCAAGCAAGGCGGCCGGCGTCGCGCTATTGCTGGCGCTGGCCATCGGCGCCCTGGCCTGGCTGGACCCGGCCTACAAGCGCGAGCGCTTCGCCACCGCCATCGGTGAGCGGCGCGACGTGACCCTGGCCGACGGCAGCCAGCTCCTGCTCGACAGCGGCAGCCAGATCGAGGTCAGTTGGCACCCGCTCAGCCGCCGGGTCGCGTTGCGCGCGGGGCAGGTGCTTTTCGAGGTATCCCCGGCGCGCTATCGGCCCTTCGTGGTGTCCGCGGGTTCGACCGACATCCGCGTGCTCGGCACCCGGTTCAACGTGCGCCGCCTGGACGACGATGTCCGCGTGACCCTGGAGCGTGGCCGGGTGGAGGTCGGCACCTCGGCTACGGCGCAAGCGCCAGTCGTGCTCCTGCCGGGCCAGCAGGTCGATGCCATTGGCGGGCAACTGATGCCGCTGGCCAAGGTCGATGCCGCCACGGCGATGGCCTGGAAAGACGACCGCCTGGTCTTCGAGCGCACGCCCCTGGGCGAAGCCGTCGCGCTGCTGCGCCATTATCGCAAGGCGCCCATTCTCCTGGACGACCCCAGCCTGGCCTCCCTCCGGCTGACCGGCGTCTTCGCCGCGCACAACGCCGACCGGCTGCTCGACCTGCTGCCGAGCATCCTTCCCGTGGCCGTGTCGCGGCAGGAGGACGGCAGCGTCGAGATCCAACGCAAATCGACGCGAAAATAATTCTCGGACGCAGGTAGGGTTTCCCGCGCGCCGTGGCGGCTATCCAGGAAAAGCCAACCTGCATAGGAAATCGAGACGTGCATTTTTCCCTCCGCAGTCGCCACCTGCGTCCTTCATTGCTCGCCAGCAGCCTGCTCCTGGCGGTGTCGGCCCAGGGCCAGGAAAAGCTCGACGTGGATCTGCCCGCCGCGCCGCTCGGCCAGGCGATCAACGCCCTCGCGCAACAATCCTCGGTACAGATCCTCTTCGCCGGCGATCTCGGCGCCGGCCGCCAGGCGCCCGCGCTGAAGGGGCGTTTCACCCCCGAAGAGGCATTGCGCCAGTTGCTCAGGGACAGCGGCCTGAAGGCGCAGGCCAGGGACGAACATACCTTCATCGTCGTTCCGGCCAGCGAAGCCGCCGTGCCCGCTACGCATGCCCGCAGCGAACCGCTGGACATGGAGCAGATGGAAATCACCGCCTCGCGCACCAGCAGCGACCTGGTCTCCGCCACGCGCCAGTCCACCGTCATCGAGCATGCCCAACTGGAGGAGCTGCGCCAGGGCTCCGACAGCCTGGCCACCGTGCTGGCCAAGGCGGTGCCGGGGATGTCCGATTCCAGCCGCACCATCACCGAATACGGCCAGACCCTGCGCGGGCGCAGCATGCTGGTGATGGTCGACGGCGTGCCGCTGAACACCAACCGCGACTCCTCGCGCAACCTGGCCAACATCGACCCGGCGCTGATCGAGCGGATCGAGGTGATCCGTGGCAGCAGCGCCATCTACGGCAGCGGCGCCACCGGCGGGATCATCTCCATCACCACCCGTCCGGCCGGCGGCGAGAACCGCGCGGAAACCCGCCTCAGCGCCACCTCGCCGCTGACCCGGCTGGGCAGCGATGGCCTCGGCGGCCAGTTCCAGCAATACTTCGCCGGCTCCCTGGGGGCGCTCGACTATTCGTTCGACTTCGGCACCCGCCACGTCGGCGCTTCCTACGACGCCCATGGCGACCGCATCGCCCCGGAACCCAGCCAGGGCGACCTGTTCGACTCGAACGTCTACAACATCGGCGGCAAGCTCGGCCTGCGCATCGACGAGAACCAGCGCGTGCAGCTCGCCCTCAGCCACTACGACGCCCGCCAGGACACCGACTACGCCACCGACCCGAGGGTCGCCAGGCTGCCGGCGGGCTCGGTCCCGGCCAACGCGATCAAGGGCCTGGAGCTGGACGAGCAGAACCGCATCCGCAACACCCTGGCGAACCTCGAGTACGAGAACCTCGACATCCTCGGCAGCCGGCTCTCCGCGCAGCTCTACTACCGCGACTACTTCACCCGCTTCACCCCGTTCGACGCCCGCGCCGTTTCCACCCGCGGCGGCAACGTCGACCAGATCATGCAGAACAGCGAAGTGTTCGGCAGCCGCCTGACCCTGCGCACGCCGCTGGGCGAAAGCGGCAATACCGAACTGGTCTGGGGCGGCGACTACAACCAGGAACGCAGCGACATGCCGCTCGACGTGTTCGACCCGGCGGCCTACGACGCCAGCGGCGGGCTGGTCTTCGACAAGATCGGCAAGCTCACCTACATGCCGCCGCTACGCACCCGCAGCGCCGGCGCGTTCGCCCAGTTGCAGCATCGCTTCGACGAACACTGGTCGATCGACGGCGGCCTGCGCTACGAATACTCCACCGCCGAATTCGACGACTTCATCCCGCTCTCCGAGTCCAAGGCAGCCTCGCCGGTGACCGTCAAGGGCGGCGACCTCGACTACGACGCGGTGCTGTCGAACCTCGGCATCGTCTATTCGCCGGTGGCTGGCCAGGAAATCTATGCCTCCTTCAGCCAGGGCTTCCAGTTGCCCGACGTCGGCATCCAGCTGCGCAACGCCCGCCGTGGCTTCGATATCGGCTCCTCGAACCTCGAACCGGTGAAGACCAACAACTACGAACTCGGCTGGCGTGGCGCCATCGGCGGCAACACCCTGGGCAGCCTGGCGCTGTTCTACACCACCTCCAAGCTGGGCGACGTGCAGAGCTTCAACAACGGCCTGATCCTCACCCGCACCAAGGAGCGCATCTACGGCGTCGAGGCCAGCGCCGACTGGCTCAGCGACGACGAAGTCTGGGGCGCGGGCGGCAGCGCCACCTGGATGCGCGGACGCGAGAAGCCGGACGGCAAGGACTGGCAGGACATGACCGGCTACCGCGTGCCGCCGCTGAAGCTGACCGCCTACCTGCAATACAAGCCGGATGCCGACTGGAACAACCGCCTGCAGGCCACCTTCTTCGACTCCAAGGACTACCGTCTCGACGGCGTGGAAAGCTTCGGCCGGCGCCAGGTCAGCACCTACACCACGGTCGACCTGGTCAGCCAGTACCGCATCACCCCCGACGACCAGTTGAGCCTGGGCATCCAGAACCTGTTCAACCGCGACTACTACCCGCTCTACAGCCAGTTGCTGCGCAACAACAACAACACCAGCCACCTGCCGGCGCCGGGCACGGTGCTGACGGCGAGCTATACGCACAACTGGTGAGGGGAGGGCGGAGCCACCGGGGCTGGGCGGGCCCGGTGGGCAGGAGGGTGCTTCCAGAGGGAAGGCGGCCCCGTTGTCATGGGCAGGCATTTCCGTCCAATGCCGGACGCCGATCCAGGTCGGTCAGGTAATGGGGAAGGACAGGGTACGCCGTCCCGCTCAGAACACGACCTGCCCCGACATGCCCGGCTGCACCTCACCGCCGATCCAGATATCGCCGCCGATCTGCTCGACGCTTATCCGCCCCCGGCGACCCAAGGCCGTGCCCTGGCTCGCCGTGTAGCGCCCGGGCATGACTCCCGTGCCGATCAGCCATTGCGCCAGGCTCGCGTTGAGGCTGCCGGTAACGGGGTCTTCATTGAGTTCCTCGCCCATGAAGGCGCGCACTTCCACATCCGCCTCCGCCTGGGGACCTTGCCAGGGCGCGACCACGCCCACGTTGAGCCCGTCGAGCTTCGCGTAGTCCGGGCGAATGGCCAGGACCTCGTCACGCGTGGCCAGCCGAACGGCGACCCAGCCGGGTCCGTTGTCCACCCATTGGCTGCCGAGTACCTGCCCCGGGGACAGGCCAAGCCCGCTCTCGATCCGTCGCAACACCTCGTCTTCGACCGCTCCGCCACGAAGCAGGGGAGGCGCCGCGAACGACAGCAAGGCGCCCTTGCGGCGGATGCGGATCAGGCCCGCCAGACACTCCTGGACGATCTCGTCAGCAGCATTGCCGCCCCCCTGGTTCAGCCAGACCTGGCAGCTCCCCAGCGTCGGATGCCCGGCAAAGGGCAACTCCCGCAACGGGGTGAAGATCCTCACGCGATAGTCGGCTTCGGCAACGGTCGGCCGCAGCAGGAAGGTCGTCTCGCTCAACTGGGTCCAGGCGGCGAACTCGAGCATCTGCTGGCTGCTCAGGCGGTCGGCGCCAATCACCACGGCAACGGCGTTGCCTTTGAAGGGCTGTTCGGAGAAGACATCGACTTGCTCGAAGGGTAACGAAACCGGCATGGAACCTCCTGTTGTTGTGGCGGGGGAGGATAGGCTAGAGAGCTGCCGTCCGAAACCGGAGGGGGAACTTTCGAGGGGGCTTGGGGGCTCTCGTCAGGGGCTGCAATCGGCCAATAGCAGCCGCTCCTGGCCAGAGACAGCAGCTTGAAGGAGTCGACGAATCTATGGTCGATTCAGGCTACGATGTTGAGCACTTGCGCCAGTACTGCGACAGTTATCGGACGCAGCCTGTGATTCCGCTGCGGCCCCTAAAGCGCAAACACAAGCCTGGGCCGAGCTGCCCCGGAGCAATTAAATGCTTATCCACCCGCGTGGTCGCTGCGACCGTGCGCGGCGATGAACATGGCGACGGCCGACCGGCAATAGGATTCTATTTCGTCCTCTGCTCTCGCCTGATCGAATCGGGCGATCATCAATAGATCGGAGCCTTTGAAGAGCGCGGCAAACAAGCGGGCGGCTTGGAGGGGATCGGGCACGTTGAGAAGCGCCTTCGCGTGAAGTTGGCGCAACAAGGCATCGATGTCGGCGATGACATGAGCGGCGCCGGCTTCGTAGTGGCGCTTGCTCAGGGCGTTTTGACTCGTTTTATCGGCCATGACCATGGCTTCGATACTGCTGACGTCTGGTCTCAATAGCGTGCGCAGCAGTGATGTTCCCACCGCCATAAGTTGGTCTTCGACCGAACCTTCGACACCTTCAAGCAGGGCCTGTGGTGCAAACGACTGCTGGCAGCCGGCCGCGATGGCTGCGCTGAACAGCGCCTCCTTGTTCTCGAAACGCCTATAGATGCTGAGCTTGGATATCTTCGCCCGCTGGGCGACCTTGTCCAGCGTCGTCGCTTGAAAACCCAATTCCACAAAAAGTTCGCTCGCGGCGTCGAGTATCGTTTGGGCAAGCGCCTCGTTGGTGGGCCGACCGCGCCGTGCCTGTATGGTTTCGGTCATGATATTGGTACTTTACAGTATCTTAATTTAAGATTTAGGATACCACTCAGTGTCTTAAATGAGCAATCCAAGGGCTTGGCTACAACCTGCCCTCCAGCGGAGCCCATCACCATGAATGACGTCATCATCATCGGCGGAAGTTTTGCAGGTCTCGCCGCCGCTTTGCAGCTCGGCCGTGCCCGTCGCAAGGTCATCGTTCTCGATACCGGTCGGCCGCGTAACCGCTTTGCCGGCCATTCGCATGGTCTGCTCGGTCACGATCACACGCCGCCGCTGGACATCCTGGCCGCGGCGCGGCAGCAGTTGACGCGCTATCCAACGGTCAGGCTAGTCAATGCCCGGGCAGAGAAGATTTCTGGCGTAATAGACGATTTCTGCGTTGTCACTGACGATCACGAAAGCCTAAAGGCCCGCCGCGTGATCCTGAGCTATGGCGTTGCCGATCAGATGCCTGATGTTCCAGGCTTTGCCGAGAGTTGGGGCACGTCCATCGTCCCCTGCCCCTATTGCGACGGCTTTGAAGCCGCCGGCCAGCATTGGGGCCTCGTGTGGTCCGGCCCGCAATCGCACAACCAGGTCAGGCTGTTCCTCGATTGGACCGACAGGTTGACTGTCTTTGCCGATGGTCACGACATTACACCTGATATCCAGGCCGATCTGGCGCACCGCAACATACCTGTCGTCGACGGACGGATCGTCGAGATCGCCCATCACCAGGGGCATATCGCTACCGTCAATCTCGACACTGGCTCCACTGTCGCGGTCGACATCCTGTTTGCTCATCCGCGCAACAAGCCGTCCGCAAACCTGCATGAATCGTTGGGCCTTGCCACGATGGATACGCCCACCGGCGTCGTGCTCAAGGTCGACGAGCGCCGCCAAACCAGCACGCCTGGCATCTATGCCGCCGGCGATCTCACCACCCCCATATTGCCCTCGGTCACCCAGGCATCATCGCAGGGCGCGATGGCGGGTATTTTCGCCCAGCAGTCGATGCTGGCTTGAGCCCATAGAGAGGAGATGAACATGGCCGTCGAGCCGGACAGCGCGGGGGTGCGCTTCCCTCCGCCCTTCATCTATCTGGGAGCGCTGCTGTTGGGGCTGGCGGCGGAGCGGTTCGTCGCCCTGCACTCTTTCGGCATCGATTGGTGGTTGCTGATCGCAATGGGCGCGCTGCCGTTCGCTGCCGGCGCGGTAATGATGCTTGCGGCGGCGGGGCTGTTCCGGCGTCTGGGCACCAACATTCCGCCGTCGCGACCAACGACCCTCATCGCAACGACCGGTCCCTATCGGTGGACGCGCAATCCCATGTATCTCGGCATGGCGCTTATCTATGCAGGCCTTGCGGTCGGCTTCGACGGACCGATCGCCTTCGCGTTGCTTCCGTTGGTGTTGGTCGCGATCCAGACGCAGGTGATCGCCCGCGAGGAGCGCTATCTCGAAGCAAAGTTCGGCGACGACTACCGCCGCTACAAGGCCGAGGTTCGCCGCTGGCTCTGACTATTCCGCAACTGCCGCCTGCGGGATTTTCTGATAACCAACACCGACTTTCTTGCCACGGCTACTGAATGGGCCCTGAGTTCGTAGATAACCAAGGGTCGCTTCTGGCCGGAAGCTGACACTAGTGGCGGGCAGCTACGGCCGTAATCGGACGCTCCAACCAATGTCAGAATCTAAGCTGACATCGCAAGTAGAGCGACAAAATGAAGTTCGTCTTCGCTTTGGGCACTCAGAGTTTCGATGTCTTAGACACGTCCAAATGGCCTATGCATAGACTTGGGCGAAGATTTCGACGGCTGCAGCTAGCCGCGCTTTGCTAACTGCCGAGGGGCTGCTGCAGTCTAGGCCCGAGTGGCCGGCCTGCAGGCGCGTCCATATCGTCTCGCTGCCACAGCATAGAGGGCTGACGATGCCCAGGCCGGTAACGACGATACGTGTGCTGTGTTCTCTGTGCATGGTGTGGTCTCGTACGTGAAGAGGTGAATCAGCCGAGGCCGAAGGTCTTGCGCAGGCCCGAGTCGACTGGGCCTGCCGGCATAAAGCGGCGCAGGCGTCTGAGCAGGGTGGCCTCGCCTTTGGGGGTGTGGCGCATTTTCCACGCGCCCAGGGCGGCCTCGACGATGGTCGCGGCGACCGCATCGGGCAAAGGTGCCTTCTGCACGTTCATCTGGATGGCCTGGGAGACGGTTGCCCGCTCGCTGTCGTAGGTAGCGATACGCAGGGCGGCCTGTGGCGCGTTGAGGTCCAGGCTGGTCTTGGTGAACGAAGGCTCGACCAACGCGACGCGAATGCCGAAGCGCCGCACCTCGTGATCCAGGGTCTCGGACAAACCCTCCACTGCATGTTTGGAAGCCGAGTACAGGCCCATGTAGGGTGCTGGCAGGAAGCCGAGCACCGAACTGACGTTGACGATGCGCCCTGCGCTTTGCTTGCGCATCTGCGGCAGTACCGCCTGGGTAACGCGCAGGACGCCGAAGACGTTGGTGTCGAACAGCGCCTGGGCCTCGTCGATGGCGGTTTCCTCTGTCGCACCGAGCAGTGTGGTGCCAGCATTGTTGACCAGTACGTCGATGCGCCCAGCTTCTGCAATCACATGTTCGATGCTCTGGCGAATCGAGGCTTCGTCACGAATATCCAGGTGAATCAGCTCGACACCGGGGATGGCCTGCGCAGTGGCCGGGTTGCGCACGCTGCCGAACACGCGGCAACCGCGTCCGGCGAACTGTTCGGCCGCCGTGCGACCGATGCCTGATGACACGCCGGTTATGACGACCACTGGGGAGTTGGGCATGGCAGTTACTCTCGATCAGGGAAGGGCTGTTCATGCAGGTTGTGCCTGCGCGAGTGGCTCGTGGGGGATGGGGCGGATGCCGAACCAGATGGCGTACATGGCCGGCAGGAACACCAGGGTCAGCACGGTGCCGGCGAAGGTGCCGCCGATCAGGGTGTAGGCGAGGGTGCCCCAGAACACGGAATGCGTAAGTGGGATGAACGCCAGGATCGCCGCCAGCGCGGTGAGGATCACCGGCCGAGCGCGTTGCACGGTGGCTTCGACCACGGCGCGGAACGGATCGAGACCCGCCGCTTCGTTCTGGCGAATCTGCCCGATCAGGATCAGCGTGTTACGCATGAGGATGCCGGACAGCGCGATCAGCCCGACCAGCGCGTTGATGCCGAACGGCTGCTGGAACAGGATCAGCGTCGGCACTACGCCGATCAGCCCCAGCGGGCTGGTGAGAAAGACCATGATCATCGCGGCGATCGAGCGCACCTGCAGGATGATGATGATCAACGTGACGGCCAGCATGATCGGGAACAGCGGCAGCATGGCCTTGCTGGCTTTGCCCGATTCCTCGATGGAGCCCGCTTGCTCGATGCGATAGCCGCTCGGCAGCCTGTCGATGATGGGTTGCAACTGCTGGCTGATGGCGGTCGACACGTCTGGCGGTTGCAAGCCTTCGGCGATATCGCCACGCACTGTGATAGTCGGCACCCGGTCGCGCCAGCGCATGATCGGCTCTTCCATGCGTACCTCCACTTCGCCAATCTGCGACAGCGGGATGCGCTGACCATTGGCGCCGGCCAGGGTGAAATCCATCACCCGTGCCGGGTCGAGGCGAATATCGCCAGCGGCACGGGCCATGACCTGCACCGTGCGGATGTCTTCGCGTACGGCGGTGACGGGCACGCCGCTGAGCAAAAACTGCAGCTGCTGCGCAACGGCACTGGAGGTTAGCCCCACCGCTTGCAGGCGATCTTGCTGCAGATTGAAGTGCAGCGTGGGAGCGCGGGTGCCCCAGTCGGTATTGACCGTCCGCATCAGCGGGCTGGCATCCATCACTTGGCGCACCTCGCTGGCGATCTCGCGCAGGCGTTGCGGATCCGGGCCGCTAATCCGGTAGGCCACCGGGTAGGGCGAGTAGGGGCCGAACACCAATTGACTGACGCGCACCTGCGCCTCGCTGGCCAGACCCTCGGCAATCGCCTTGCGCAGCCTGTGCTTGAGTGCCTCGCGCTCATCCGGGTTGTCGGTGCGTACGACGATCTTGGCGAACGACGGATCCGGCAGTTCCGGGCTCATGGCCATGAAGAAGCGCGGTGCGCCCTGGCCGAGGTACGCCGTGACGATCTTCGCCTCTGCCTGCTGGGCCAGCCAGGCTTCGACTTTTTCCGCAGCTGCGCTGGTCTGGAGGATCGAGGTGCCATAAGGCATCTGTACCTCGACCATGACTTCGGGGCGGTCGGAGATGGGGAAGAACTGTTTCTTGACCAGCGCCATGCCGAGCACGGCCGTCACGAACAGCCCTATCACTGAACCTGCGACCAGCCACTTGTGGGCGATCACCTTACCCAGAATCCGACGAAAGTGGTTGTAGCGCGGAGTGTCGTAGATGGCGTCGTGACCGCCCTCGACCTTCTTGATCTCGGGCAGCAGCTTGACGCCGAAGTACGGCGTGAAGATCACCGCGACCAGCCAGGAAGCGATCAGCGCGATGCCGACGATCCAGAACATGTTGCTGGTGTATTCGCCGGCCGTGGAGCGGGCGAAGCCGTTGGGCATGAAGCCGACGGCGGTAACCAGGGTGCCGGAGAGCATCGGCGCCGCTGTGTGGCTCCAGGCATAGGCGGAGGCCCGCACACGGTCGTAGCCTTCCTCCATCTTCACCACCATCATCTCGATGGCGATGATGGCGTCGTCTACCAGCAGGCCAAGGGCGAGGATCAGCGAGCCCAGGGTTATGCGGTCGAAGTTCTTGCCAGTGGCGGCCATCACCACGAAGACCATCGCCAGAGTCAGCGGCACTGCCACCGCGACTACCACGCCGACGCGCCAGCCCATGCTGACGAAGCACACCAGCATCACCACCAGCAGCGCGACGAAGAACTTGATCATGAACTCGTCGACGGACGCGCTGATGTTGACGGCCTGGTCGGTGACCTTGCTCAGGCTCATGCCCAGCGGCAGCTCAGCGTTGATCTGCTGCACTTCATCGTTCAAGGCCTTGCCCAGGTCGAGCCCGTTCCAGCCTTCACGCATGATGATGCCGAGCAACAGGGCCGGTTCGCCGCCGTTGCGAATCAGAAAGGTGGCCGGGTCTTCGTAGCCGCGCTTGACCGTGGCAACATCGGAAAGCTTCAAGGTGCGGCCTTGGGCGATGATCGGAGTGTCACGAATCTTCTCTAGCTCATCGAAGGCACCGTCCAGACGCAGGAACACGTCGGGGCCACGGGTTTCCACGGAGCCGGCCGGGGTCAGGGCGTTCTGCCCGTTGAGCGCGGCGAACACGTCCTGGGGACCGATGCCCAGGGTGGCCAGGCGCTCGTGGGAGAACTCGACGAAGATGCGCTCGGCCTGTTCGCCGATGATGTTGACCTTCTTCACGCCCGGTACATGCAGCAGGCGCTGACGCAGGGTCTCGGCGTCGCGCACCAGGTGGCGTTGCGGCTCGCCCCTGGCTTTGAGCGCGAACAGGGCGAAGGTGACGTCCGAATACTCATCGTTGACCAGCGGGCCGATCACCCCGGTAGGCAGCGTCTTGGCCTCGTCGCTGATCTTCTTGCGCGCCTGGTAGAACTCCTCGAGCACCTCCGAGGGTGGGGTGGTGTCGAGCAGCGACAGGGT
Organism: Pseudomonas sp. HMSC067G02; assembly: GCF_001813485.1. Lineage (NCBI taxonomy): Bacteria > Pseudomonadati > Pseudomonadota > Gammaproteobacteria > Pseudomonadales > Pseudomonadaceae > Pseudomonas > Pseudomonas sp. HMSC067G02. Next base: position 53,258 of record NZ_KV812623.1, on the reverse strand, counting down.
GGTGAAGGCCAGCCCCGGGCGTGTATAGGTTTCGCTGCGGTCGTACCAGCGCAGTTCCTGCAGGCGCTTCTCGATCTTCTCGGCGACCTGATCCTGCATTTCCTGGGCGGTGGCGCCCGGCCAGGCGGTGACGATGGTCATGACCTTGATGGTGAAGGCCGGGTCTTCGGCACGCCCCAGCTTGAAGAAGGCGACGAGACCCGCCAGGGAGATCAGGCAGACCAGGAACAGGGTGACGGAGCGCTCGCGCACGGCGAGTGCGGAGAGGTTGAAACGACCTTCGCTCATGGCTGGCCTTCCTCGGCTGCCGCCACGGTGGCCGGCTCGGCCAGGCGAACGGCCTGGCCGTCGCGCAGCAGGTGCGCGCCCAGGGCGACGATCTGGTCGCCCGGCTTGATCGCGCCGCTGATGCGAGCGCTCTCATCATCCAGCGACTGAACGTTTACGGGCGTCCACGCCACCTCTGCGGGCTCTCCGCGAATCATCCAGATGCCAGGCCCGTTGCCTGCGTCGTACAGCGCGGCGATGGGCACCTGCACTGTGCTTGGTGAAGCAGTTTGCGGATCGCTGATTTGCACGGTGATGGTGGTGCCCAGCGGCGCGTCGGACAGCTCGCCTTCGAGCACGTAACGCGCCTCGAAAGTGCGGGTCTGGCGGTCGGCGACATCCGACAGCTGGCGCAGTCGGGTGGCGACGCTGACGTCTTGCCTGCCGAAGAGCTTGGCCTCAGCGCTGGAACCGACTGCTGGACGCAGGGTTTCCGGCAGTTGCACCAGGGCTTCGCGTGGGCCGGCATGTGCAAGCCGTACCACGGCCTGGCCGGCGCTGACCACCTGGCCTGGCTCGGCCAGTGTCTCCATGACGATACCGTCGGCATCGGCGAGCAGCTCGGCGTAGCGGGTGGCGTTACCGGCAACCTTGGCTTGGGCCTCGGCTGCACTGAGTTGCGCGCGAGCCGCATCCGCCGCTGCCTTGTATTGGTCGTAGGCAGATGCCGATACCGCGCCAGTGCCGCGCAGGGCGCGGTAACGAGCTTCGTCATCGCTGGCCTGCTGAGCCCGTGCCCGCGCTGCGGTCACCGCCTCGCGCTGGGCATGGGCGGCGAGTTGCAGGTCGATAGGATCGAGGCGCAAAAGCACCTGGCCACGCTTGACGGTCTGGCCGGTATCGACCAGGCGCTGCAACACCTTGCCGGACACGCGGAAACCCAGGTCGCTCTGCACCCTGGCCGCGACGATGCCGGTGAAGGCGCGCGATGTAGCGGTTGCCGACTGGATGGTGGTGATGCGAACCAGTGGCGCGTCAGTGCGGGGATCGGGGGGCGTCTGGTCGCTACAGGCGAGCAGCACGAACGGAATTACACCGACCAGGGGGGACAGAAGGAGGTTGCGCCGGCGCATGAGGAACCCGTTGCGAAGTCGTAGGGAGCCTCACTTTGATTCTTGTGACCAATTTAGTCAATAGTCACTAATCAGGGTGACAGACTGCGCAACACCAGGCTGGACAGCAGGGCCGGCGCTTCATCGGTGGTTTCGAGCCCGTACTGGAGCAGCAGCGGGTTGAAATAGGGGCGCATGATCAGGTGGATCGCGCGGGTGGTTTCATCCAGAGGCGTCTTGCGCTCGAAGTCGCCGCTCTGCCGGCCCTGCTGCAGGATCTCGCGAAGGGTCTGCTCGATGAAGCCTTCGTAGAGCAGGGTTGCCGGCCAGCGCCCGGAGGCGGCGGAGGCGGCGATTTCGTAGAGTTTTCGATCCTGGAAGAACAGCCGCAGGCAGGCTTCCATCAGCACCTTGAGCATGCGCCTCAGCTTCTCCGGCGGGCTGTCCACCTCATGGATGGCAGCATTCACCTCGGTCTGTATCTGCTGTAGGCAGCTCGAGCAGATCATCTCGCCGATGGCCTGCTTGGACTCGAAGAACTTGTAGATATAGGCCTTGGAAAAACCGATGGCCTTGGCCAGGTCGGAAACCGTGGTCTTCTCGTAGCCATACAGGCGGAAGTGCTCGGTCGCCGCTGCCACGATCTGATCACGCACCTCGTGATCCACCGGACCACGTGCTGCAACTTTGGGGGAGGGGGTCTTGTTCATGGGGGATAGCCTACAGAGCGGCAGGGTGATAGACAATTAGTGACCAAAAAGTATTATGGTCACAATTTCTGCAATCTCCTCCCTTGCCCTGGAAGAACATCCATGCTGTCGAAGCGACTCCTCGTTGTACTGATCAGTACCGACCTGGTGGGAGGCTGCGCGGTTGGCCCCGATTACCAGCGTCCCGAGATTTCCCTGTCCGAGCGCTTCCTGGGGCAGGAGGCTGTCGAGCAGCGGCCTGTGAGTTCCATGGGCGATTTGATCGATTGGTGTGCTGGGGCTGCGTTGGCGCCTGTTTGACTTCGGCCGCATCGATGCCCAGATCGACCTGGCCAAAGGGCAGGAAGCCGAGCAACTGGCGGCTTACCGCCTCGCCGTGCTGCGCGCCACCGAGGACGTGGAAAACGCCTTCTCGGCACTGGTCAAGCGTGAGCAGCAGGCCAACGTGCTTGAGCAGGGCGTGGATTCGCTCAGCCGCGCGCGGCAGGCATCGTTCGAGGCCTACCAGCAGGGCGTCGTCAGCTTGATCGAAGTGCTGCAGGCCGACGACAACCTGCTGCGCGCCGCCGATGCCCGAGCCCAGGCGCAAACCGAGTCGGCCCGCACTGGCGTTGCGGCATTCAAAGCGTTGGGCGGTGGCTGGAAGGTGCCCGAGGCGCTTGCGGCCAAGTGATTGCAATGCTGTATCAGGTAGTTGCTTTGTGCTGATCTTCAGTAACTAGTGATGGCGATGCCGACAGTCCGTTATTGGCCGTAGCTGCCCGCCACTAGTGTCAGCTTCCGGCCAGAAGCAGCCGCTCGATTTGGGCTGAATCTTACCTGTGGCGTTGCGTAGTCTATTACTAATGTCATCAGTCGGGATTTGGCAGGCTGCGGTGTGAAGCACGCGGCAGGCGAGAGCGAAGTCCAAGCAAGGGGGCAGTCGTGGAAAACTTCCATATTCTGGCGACCGTGCTTTCGATGATTCTGGGCTTGTCCATCACCAGGGTTCTGTTGGGCGCCATGACCGTTTTCAGGATTCGCCGCACGGCACAGCCAGACTGGGTCGCACTTGCTTGGGCACTCGTGCTTTTCCTGTTCCAACTGCAGTTCTGGTGGGCCCTAAACGACCTCCCCACCTTAAAGAATGCCTTTTCGTTCATCGAGTTCCTGCTTTTGGTCTGCCTGTCACTATCGCTGTTTAGTGCGGCGGCGTTGATATTGCCAAGTCGCAGCGAAGACGAGGCCGATGGCCTTCAGGTCTACTTTGAACAAGATGGACGCTTTGCCCTATTGGCGATCTGCATTTATCTAGGATTAGGAAGTACGACCAATATCCTGTTCTTCAACGCCTCACCATTCCAGCTATGGGGTGCGTTGGATTTGGTCATGTTCACAGTATCGCTGGCAGCGTTCTTCTCTCGCTCTCGCCGCTTTTACGCGCCACTGACACTGGTGTATCTACCCTTGGCAATGATAGATATCGCTGTTTCGTTGGGAGCGTAGAAAGTTAGCGCTTTTCAACACTCAGAGGCTACTGCCCGCTTGTGGCCGGTAGCTATCGCTCATTACCGGCTGCTTTCGCCCCCTGGCTGCCGTCAGCCGCTGACAGAAAAGGCCACAAGGAGTTTTGTGAAGCCAAGCCAAGGACACGTTCAACCCAAAACTAAAAATCCATGTCTACACAAAACCCTACCGCGACTCATAGAGCTATCGCAGAGCAGTGCAGCGAAGCGTGGTATGCTCCACCGCACGCTCAGATATCTGCCAAAGTGCCGGCAATAGCGCTTACTCTGATGGGCAATTTCGCATCGTTACCTCGAACTCATTGTAATCAAACGCCAGTACGCGAACGGTAGCAACCTCATTACTAAACGAGCGGCTTGCTCATATTGATACCGGTCACACAAAAGCCACTACCTTCATAAACATGTTTGGCTCGTTCGTTGTCGCCAGCTACTCGTAATTTTATCTGTTGAAATCCTCGAAGTTTAAGCTCCCGCTCCAAAGACTCCAAGGCCTGCTTGGCGAGACCTTTTCCCTGGTGGACGGGAAGAATGTGGAAATCATTTATAAATGCCAAGTGCAGGGACAGATCCTCTTCGTACCACAGATATCCTATGACTTCTTCGGGGCCATCTGCCGGATCGTACAGGCACAGCAAAGATTGTCCAGCCGTATTGATACCGTCAGGTAAATCATCTGCTATTTCCAATTTGGCTTGCACAAGAGATTCACTGTACGAAAGCCTATGACTGGATGAAATCTCAGATGCATAGGCAGGGACAAAATAATCGAGATAACCTGAGAATTCGCTTTCTCGCATAGGTCTTAACGAGATCATTGGACGCTTCCATTTTTTAATGTTTTTTCTAGGCAGAACATAAGTATTCAAAAAGTGAGAATTTCACAGCGCTAGCGCGATAATAATCAGCTACCAAAGGCATGACATCATCTCACGATAGAGCCCGAAAGGGTTCCGCCAGCACTAACGGAAAGACCAGACTTACACCCGCCCATGAGAGTTTACCGTATCGTCTCTCTTAAGTCTGGTAAACATCTGGGTCGGCTATTCGACCCGAGAGCCTGCCGATCATTGCCGAGGGCAACTCATGGTGCAAACTCTGTTAGGTAGTTCGTCTTCTTTGGTCGAACGGCAGCTTCCGAGCCCTAGCCGCTTCTCGTGGAGGACAGCTAATGCTGGCTCGTCACGCTCCCCACGAGAGCACGCTGCACTACACCGCTTGCACTGACATAAAGTCCAAGGGCGATGTCCATCATGATTGAGTAAGCAAGATCAGTTCAGCGGCCTTCGATCATTCCATTTCCTTACTGACTCCCTGCTGGGCAGATCAATCTAAACGAAAGGGTAAGTCCGCTCTTGGCCGAAAGCGGTCATTGAACGCCCACTCCACAAGCAATTGCCCCACGAATCCAGATCGCGCCTAGACCATCACGACGCAGTTACAGCATAGGAAAACCCACACGCTCTGGGGCAATGCGACATGAGTGGCTTCCCCTCCGCCAGCGTGCTCAGGAACGACTGGCAGAGGGGTCGCCCACCCTACACCCAACGCCGGAACAACAGGCTGGCATTCACCCCGCCGAAGCCGAAGCCATTGGACAGCGCGTGTTCCATCGGCCAGCGCCGGGCTTCGCCGCGAACCAGGTCGAGGCCCTCGGCGTCGGTGTCGGGCGTTTCCAGGTTGAGCGTGGCGGGGGCGAGCTGGTCGCGCAGTGCCAGGACCGTGAAGATCGCCTCGATGCCGCCGGCGGCGCCCAGAAGGTGGCCGGTGGCGGATTTGGTCGCGCTGATGGCGAGCCCGCTGCCGGTGCCGAACACGGCCTTGATGGCGGCCAGTTCGCCCTTGTCGCCTACCTGGGTGGAGGTGGCGTGGGCATTCAGGTGCTGCACCGCGGCCGCTTCCACGCCGGCCTGGCGCAGCGCCTGCTGCATGGCCCGGCGGGCGCCGCTGCCATCTTCCGGCCCGGCGGTCATGTGGTAGGCGTCGGCGCTGGTGCCGTAGCCCACCAGCTCGGCGATGGGCCTGGCGCCGCGCGCCAGGGCGTGCTCCAGTTCCTCGATGACCAGTAGGCCAGCGCCTTCGCCCATGACGAAGCCGTCGCGGGCCTGGTCGAAGGGGCGCGAGGCGCGTTCGGGGCTGTCGTTGAAATCGCTGGACAGGGCGCGCGCGGCGGCGAAGCCGGCCAGGCTGACCCGGTGGATGGTCGCTTCCGCGCCGCCGCAGAGCGCCACGTCGACCTCTCCCGCGCGGATCATCCGCGCCGCGTCGCCGATGGCTTGCACGCCCGCCGCGCAGGCGGTCACCGGGGCGCCCAGCGGTCCCTTGAAGCCATGGCGGATCGACACATGGGCGGCCGCCATGTTGCAGAGAAAGGACGGGATGGTGAAGGGCGACAGGCGCCGCGGTCCCTTGCCGTCGGTGGTCCGCACCGCTTCGGCGATGGCATGGAAGCCGCCCACCCCGGAGGCGATGACGGTCGCCGTGCGCTCCTGCGCCTCGGCGCTCTGCGGCGCCCAGCCGGCCTGCGCCAGGGCCTCTTGCGCGGCGGCCAGGGCGAAGAGGATGAAGCGGTCCATCTTGCGTTGTTCCTTGGCGGCCAGCAGCAGGTCGGGATCGAAGCCGGCCTGCGGGTCCTGGACACGGTCGGGGACCTGGCCGCCGATGCTGATGGGCAGGTCGCCGATCAGCTCCGCTGGGAGCGTGGCGATGCCCGATTGCCCGGCCAGCAGGCGTTGCCATATGGGTTCGACTCCGCAGCCCAGCGGGCTGACCGCGCCCATGCCGGTGACGACGATACGTTTGCTCATGAGGGTCCGAGTCCTTCTGTTCCGATGGAATAGCAGTCAGTGGACGTAACTATCATCATGAAAGTAACATGCGGACCAGCACTTTGTGAGCCTCGCCAAGGAAGAACCATGCAACGCAAGACCTTCGCCGATGCCGAATGCCCCATAGCCCGCAGCCTGGAACGGGTCGGCGAATGGTGGAGCATCCTGATCATGCGCGATGCGCTACAGGGCCTGCGCCGCTTCGACGAATTTTCCCGCAGCCTGGATATCGCGCCGAACATGCTCACCCGGCGCCTGAACGCGCTGGTGGAGGCGGGCCTGCTCGAACGCCAGCCCTACAGCCAGCGTCCGCTGCGCTATCAGTACGTGCCCACGGCCAAGGGCGAGGATTTTCGCGTCGTGCTCATGGCTTTCGTCGCCTGGGGCAATCGCCATTACGCAGAGGAAGGGCAGAGCGTGCAGCTCGTCGAGCGAACAAGCGGGCGGCCGGTGCGCTCGTTCATGGCGGCTCTCGCCGATGGCCGAACGGTACCGCTGGAGCAATGCACCGTGCAGGCCGGGCCTGCCGCCAGCGAGGAAATGCGCCAGCGCCTGGCGGCCATGCCGGAGCGGAGTGAGCTACCGGCTCGATGAACGGGCTCCCTGGCGTACGCCGCCTGGTCGAGGAGGCGGACGAGGCGTTCGCGGTTCTGTTCCTTGTAGCTGGCCATCGTTCGCGGTCGTGGTTGGGAGAAACGCGATCGTCGAGGCTTGCGCATGGCGCTGGCAGGTCCGCCTCGCGAGCCGTTCGGCAACACCGCGAGCCCTCGGCCTGCTAGAGTGTGCAGCCTCGTTCGCGGAGGTCTGCATGCGTATTCTCGCCGATGAAAACATTCCCGTGGTCGACGCCTTCTTCGCCGACCAGGGCTCCATTCGCCGCTTGCCCGGGCGCGCCATCGACCGCGCGGCGCTGGCCGAGGTCGACGTGCTGCTGGTGCGCTCGGTCACCGAGGTCAGCCGCGCCGCGCTGGCCGGCTCGCCGGTGCGCTTCGTCGGCACCTGCACCATCGGCACCGACCATCTCGACCTCGACTACTTCGCCGAGGCCGGCATCGCCTGGTCCAGCGCGCCCGGCTGCAACGCCCGCGGGGTGGTGGACTACGTGCTCGGCTGCCTGTTGGCGATGGCCGAGAAGCGCGGCGCCGACCTGGCTGAACGCACCTATGGCGTGGTCGGCGCCGGGCAGGTCGGCGGGCGGCTGGTGGAGGTGCTGCGCGGGCTGGGCTGGAAAGTGCTGGTCTGCGATCCGCCGCGCCAGGCACGCGAGCCGGACGGCGAGTTCGTCTCGCTGGAACGGCTGCTGGCCGAGGCCGACGTGATCAGCCTGCACACTCCGCTGAACCGCGACGGCGAATACCCGACCCGTCACCTGCTGGATGAGACCCGCCTGGCCGCCCTGCGTCCCGGCACCTGGCTGGTCAACGCCAGCCGTGGCGCGGTGGTCGACAACCAGGCCCTGCGCCGCCTGCTCGAAGGCGGCGCCGACCTGGAAGTGGCGCTGGACGTCTGGGAAGGCGAACCGCAGGCCGACCCCGAGCTGGCCGCGCGCTGCCTGATCGCCACGCCGCACATCGCCGGCTACAGCCTGGAAGGCAAGCTGCGCGGCACCGCGCAGATCTACCAGGCCTACTGCGCCTGGCGCGGCATCGCCGAACGTGTGAGCCTGCAAGATGTGCTGCCGGAAACCTGGCTCGCCGGCCTGCAACTCAACCCCGGCTGCGACCCGGCCTGGGCGCTGGCCACTCTGTGCCGCGCGGTATACGACCCGCGCAGCGACGACGCCGCCTTCCGCCGCAGCCTGACCGGCGACAGCGCCACCCGCCGCGCCGCCTTCGACGCCCTGCGCAAACACTACCCGCCGCGCCGCGAGATCACCGGCCTGCGCGTCGCCACCGGTGGACAGGCGGAGTTGCAGCGGGTGGTGCGGGCGCTGGGGGCGCAGTTGGTCTAGGAGCGTGCGACTGGTTCGATTCCTGCCTCTGCACCTACCCGAGCAACTGCTCAGGCGTCTCCTGCCGCCGATAGGGAAACACGTCGATCACCTTGCCCTCGCGGATCTGCTCCTGCAGGCCCTGCCAGTATTTGGCGTCGTAGAGGTTGCCGTGCAGCTTGGCGAATAGCCGGCGCTGGTTGAGGTCGACGAACAGGAAGCGCGGGAATTCTTCCGGGAACACGTCGTTGGGCCCCACCGAATACCAGGGCTCGGACGACATCTCGTCCTCGGGGAAGCGCGGCTCGGGGATGTAGCGGAAGTTCACCTCGGTGAGGTAGCAGATCTCGTCGTAGTCGTAGAACACCACCCGGCCATGGCGAGTCACGCCGAAGTTCTTCAGCAGCATGTCGCCGGGGAAGATGTTCGCTGCCGCCAGTTGCTTGATCGCCAGCCCGTAGTCGTTCAGCGCCTCGCGGGTCTGCGCCTCGCTGGCGTTCTCCAGGTAGATGTTCAGCGGGGTCATGCGCCGCTCCGTCCAGCAGTGGCGGATCAGCACCACGTCGCCTTCCATCACCACCGTCGACGGCGCCACTTCCAGCAGTTCTGCCAGGCACTCCGGCTCGAACTTGCTCACCGGGAAGCGGAAGTCGGCGAACTGCTGGGTGTCGGCCAGGCGTCCGACCCGGTCGTGGTTCTTCACCAACTGATACTTCTGGATCACCGTGGCGTGGTCGACGCTCTTCGACGGGTTGAAGCGGTCCTTGATGATCTTGAACACCGTGTTGAAGCCGGGCAGGGTGAACACGCTCATCACCATGCCGCGCACGCCGGGGGCCATGACGAAGCGGTCGTCGGTGGTCGCCAGGTGGTTGATCAGGGCGCGGTAGAACTCACTCTTGCCCTGCTTGTAGAAGCCGATCGAGGTGTACAGCTCGGCCAGGTGCTTGCCCGGCAGCAGGCGCTTGAGGAAGGCCACCAGCTCGGCCGGCACCGGCACGTCGACCATGAAGTAGGAGCGGGTGAAGGAGAAGATGATCGAGACTTCCGCCTCGTCGGTGATCACCGTGTCGAACTGGATGCCGTGGCCCTCGCGGTGCAGCAGCGGGAACACCAGCGGCCACTGCTCGTCCGGGGTGAACAGGCGGCCCACCAGGTAGGCGCCCTTGTTGCGATAGAACACCGAGCCGATCAGCTCGATGGCCAGGTCCGGGTCCTTGCACACCCAGTCCGGCAGGTTGCTGTGCAGCAGTGCGTCGATCCGTTCGAGGTCGCGCTCGCGGTCGTCGTAGGGCACGTCGAAGCGGTAGTCGTCGAAGATCTTCTCCAGCGCCTGGCGCAGGTCGCCGCCTGGCCGGTAGGTGCGGGTGTAGGGCGCGCGGGCGTGGGCGCGCAGCGAGGGCCGGGTGGTGTGCACGAACATCGTGCCGTCGCTGATGTTGTCGTGGCTGAACAGCCCGCAGAAGATCGAGTTGAACCAGGTCTCGGCCAGCTCGTCGTCCAGCCGCAGGTCGATCTGCGCGATGTAGGCGCTTTTGATGATCGGCCAGCGCTCCACGTCCAGCAGCTCGCTGTCGGCCAGCCCCGCGCGCAGCCCGGCCACCGTCTCGGCGACCTTTTCCTCGTAGAGGTTGATCCGCTGCGCCGAGGCGCGCTGCGCTTCCTGCCACTGCGCCTGCTCGAAGCGGGCACGGGCGCCGTCGGTGATCTCGCGGAACTGCTCTCGGTAATCGTCGAAACCGCGCAGGATGAGGGCGGCGATTTCGCTGGCTGGGGCGCTCTGGACCATGCTGGCGTCCTTTCGTTGTTCGAAGGTCGAGCTTAGCCAGAGCCGCGCGGCAGGGAAAGCGCGATCTCCGACCGGCTGGTCGAGCCCGGCGCAGACGCTTATGCTGGGTGGCCAGACAGCCCAGGGATGACCGCAATGACCGCCGAATCGCCGACGATCCGCCTCGAACGCTACAGCGAACGCCACGTGGAAGGCCTCACCGCCCTGTACAACGACCCCGCCGTGGCCCGCCAGGTCCTGCAGATGCCCTACCAGTCGGTGGAGCAGCGCCGCAAGCGCCTGCACGACAGCGCGGACGACGACCGCCTGCTGATCCTCGTCGCCCTGCACCAGGGCGACGTCATCGGCAGCGCCAGCCTCGAACAGCACCCGCGCATCCGCCGCAGCCACAGCGGCAGCATCGGCATGGGCGTCGCCGTCGCCTGGCAGGGCAAGGGCGTCGGCAGCCGCCTGCTCGGCGAACTGCTGGACATCGCCGACAACTGGATGAACCTGCGCCGCGTCGAACTCACCGTCTACACCGACAACGCCCCGGCGCTGGCGCTGTATCGCAAGTTCGGCTTCGAGACCGAAGGAGAGATGCGCGACTATGCGGTGCGGGATGGGCGCTTCGTGGACGTGTACAGCATGGCGCGCTTGAGGAGGGTCGAGGGGCGGGTGGGGGAGTGAGGGTGGCCGGGAGGCTGCCTCCGGCCAGCAGCGGCCTATTAAGGACCGCTCCAGCCCACCGATACAGGTGACTCAGCCACGCGAAACTCAGCAGTGCAGAAGTGTGGCTCCCCCCAGCTAGAGTTCGGACACCTTCGGGGCTTTTTTCATGAGCGTGTCAGTCGCGGCGATGCACCGAGCGACCGGCGGCGAAGGTTTCCTTCACCGTGCGGTCGTCGCCGAGGATGGTCAGCGCGAACAGCCGTTCGGCCAGGCTGCCGGCCTGGCTCAGGCGGTAGGAGAGCAGCGGGGTGGCGTGGTAGTCGAGGACCACGAAGTCCGCCTCGTTGCCGGTGGCGAAGCTGCCGATCCGGTCGTCCAGCTCCAGCGCGCGGGCGCCGCCGAGGGTGGCGAGGTAGAGCGACTTGAACGGATCGAGGCGGGCGCCCTGCAACTGCATGACCTTGTACGCCTCGTTCAGGGACTGCAGCTGGGAGAAGCTGGTGCCGGCGCCGACATCGGTGCCGAGGCCGACCTTGACCTTGTAGCGCTCCAGCTTCGGCAGGTCGAACAGACCGCTGCCGAGGAACAGGTTGGAGGTCGGGCAGAACGCCACTGCCGAGCCAGTCTCCGCCAGGCGCTGGCATTCGCCGTCGCACAGGTGCACGCCATGGGCGAACACCGAGCGCGGCCCGAGCAGGCCGTGGTGGTCGTAGACGTCCAGGTAGCCGCTGCGCTCGGGGAACAGCTCCTTCACCCACTCGATTTCCTTGAGGTTCTCCGACAGGTGGGTGTGCAGGTATACGCCGGGATGCTCGCGCAGCAGCCGCGCCGCCATGTCCAGCTGTTCCGCAGTGCTGGTCGGGGCGAAGCGCGGGGTCACTGCGTAGAGCAGACGGCCCTGGCCGTGCCAGCGCTCGATCAGCGCCTTGCTGTCGCGGTAGCTGCTCTCGGCGGTGTCGGTCAGGTAGTCCGGCGCGTTGCGGTCCATCATCACCTTGCCGGCGATCAGGCGCAGGTCCAGGCGCCGGGCGGCCTCGAACAGCGATTCCACCGATTGCCGGTGCACGCTGCCGAAGACCAGCGCGGTGGTGGTGCCGTTGCGCAGCAGTTCCTGCAGGAAGATCTCGGCGACCTGGTCGGCATGGGCCTGGTCACCGAATTGGCGCTCGGTGGGGAAGGTATAGGTGTTCAGCCAGTCCAGCAGTTGTTCGCCGTAGGAGGCGATCATCCCGGTCTGCGGGAAATGGATGTGGGTATCGATGAAGCCGGGGGTGATCAGCGCGTCGCGGTACTCGAAGACCTCGACCTCGCCGATCTCGCCGAGCAGGGTTTCGGCGTCACCGAGGCGAGCGACCTTGCCGTCCTCCACCAGCAACAGGCCGTCCTCGAAGTATTCGTAGGAGCGTTCGACGCCGACCTCCGCGGGATCGGCGATGCTGTGCAGGATGGCGGCGCGGTAGGCTTTGGCGTTGCGGGTCATGGCAGTCTCGAAAAAAGGTTCGTGGGAGGTCCGCCGCCTGGCGGCGGACGCGGGGGAGCGGGGGGGCGCTCAGGATTCGTGGGCGCGGCGCGACTCCGGGGTCAGCCGGGTGACGCTCGACGGCCCCTGCTTGCGTTCCAGGCCGAAGGCGGCGTTGTAGGTGGCGATCACCTCGCCGGCGATGGAGATGGCGATCTCCGCCGGCAGCTTGCCTTTCACCTGATCCAGGCCCATCGGGCAGCGCATCCGTTGCAGGCGTTCGGCGTCGACGCCACGTTCGCGCAGGCGGTGCTCGAACTTGACGCGCTTGGTCTTCGAGCCGATCAGGCCGAAGTAGGCGAAGTCGTTGCGCGCCAGGATCGCTGCGGTAAGCTCCAGGTCCAGCGGGTGGTTGTGGGTCATGACGATGAAGTGGCTGCCGGGCGGCATCCGCTCGACCTCGTCGAGCACTTCGTCGTTCACCACTTTCTCCACGCCGTCGGGCAGGAGCGCGGGAAATTCGTGTTCCCGCGAATCGATCCAGCGCACCCGGCAGGGCAGGCTGGCGAGCAAGGGTACCAGGGCGCGACCGACGTGGCCCGCGCCGAACACGGCGATGTGTGCCTGCGGCTGGCCCATCGGCTCGAACAGCAGCACCGTGGCGCCGCCGCAGCATTGGCCGAGACTGGCGCCCAGGCTGAAGCGCTCCAGACGGGTGTCCTGGGTCCGCGCGGCGAGCATTTCCCGGGCAATGGCCTGGGCCCTGTATTCCAGGTGGCCGCCGCCGATGGTGTCGTAGAGCCGCTCGGCGCTGACCACCATCTTCGAGCCGGCGTTGCGCGGGGTCGAGCCGCGCTCCTCGATGATGGTCACCAGGACGCAAGGTTCGCCGCTACGCTGCAACTCGGCCAGGGCGCTGATCCAGTTCATCTCGTCATCCTCCCGATCGCGGCGGTTCAGGCCGGTTCGACCGCGGCGTCCGCCGCTTGCGCCTGGGCGGCCTTCAGCCGGCGCATCTGTTCCACGCCCCAGAGCACCCGCTCGGGCGTCGCCGGCGCGTCGATGGCGGGGTGCGCGCGGTAGTCGGCGAGGCTGGCCACGGCGTCCTTGATCGCGCACCAGACCGAGATGCCGAGCATGAACGGCGGCTCGCCCACGGCCTTGGAATGGAACACGGTCTGCTCCGGATTCTTGCGGTTCTCCAGCAGTTTCACCCGCAGGTCCAGCGGCATGTCGGCGACGGCGGGAATCTTGTAGCTGGCCGGGCCGCTGGTCATCAGCTTGCCCTTGGCGTTCCAGACCAGTTCCTCCATGGTCAGCCAGCCCATGCCCTGGACGAAGCCGCCTTCGACCTGGCCGATGTCGATGGCCGGGTTCAGCGAGTCGCCGACGTCATGCAGGATGTCGGTGCGCAGCATGCGGTATTCGCCGGTGAGGGTATCGACTATCACCTCCGAGCAGGCGGCGCCGTAGGCGAAATAATAGAAGGGCCGGCCACGGGCCTGCTCGCGGTCGTAGAAGATCTTCGGCGTGCGGTAGAAGCCGGTGCTGGACAACGAGACCTGGCCGAAGTAGGCCTGCTGGACCAGTTCCTCGAACGGCAGGATCAGCTCGCGGATACGCACCTGGTTGTTGCGGAACTCGACGTCTTCCTCGCTGACCTTCCAGTGCCGCGCGGCGAACTCCACCAGGCGCCGCTTGATGGTTTCGGCGGCATTCTGCGCGGCCTTGCCGTTCAGGTCGGTGCCCGAGGAGGCGGCGGTGGGCGAGGTATTGGGTACCTTGTCGGTATTGGTGGCGGTGATCTGGATGCGCTCCACGTCGACCTGGAAGACCTCGGCGACCACCTGGGCGACCTTGGTGTTGAGGCCCTGGCCCATTTCGGTGCCGCCATGGTTCAGGTGGATGCTGCCGTCGGTATAGATGTGGATCAGCGCACCTGCCTGGTTGAGGAAGGTCGCGGTGAACGAAATGCCGAACTTCACCGGGGTCAGCGCCAGGCCTTTCTTCAGGACCGGGCTGGCGGCATTGAACGCACGGATTTCCTCGCGGCGGCGGGCGTACTCGCTGCTCGCTTCCAGCTCGGCAGTCATCTCCGCCAGCAGGTTGTGCTCGACGGTCTGGTGGTAATGGGTGACGTTGCGCTCGTCCTTGCCGTAGTAGTTGAGCTTGCGCACCTCCAGCGGATCCTTGCCGAGGCTGCGGGCCACGGCGTCCATGATCTCCTCGATGGCGACCATTCCCTGGGGCCCGCCGAAACCGCGGTAGGCGGTGTTCGAGGCGGTGTTGGTCTTGCAACGGTGGCCGTTGATGGTGGCGTTGCCGAGGAAGTAGGCGTTGTCCGAGTGGAACATGGCGCGGTCGACGATCGAGCCGGAGAGGTCCGGCGAATAGCCGCAATTGCCGGCCAGGTCGATCTGGATGCCGTGCAGGCGGCCATCGTCGTCGAAGCCGACGTCGTATTCGACGTAGAACGGGTGACGCTTGCCGGTGATCTGCATGTCCTCCATGCGCGGCAGGCGCATCTTCGCCGGACGCCCGGTGTGGTAGGCGACCACCGCGCACAGGCAGGCCGGCGCCGCGGCCTGGGTTTCCTTGCCGCCGAAGCCGCCGCCCATGCGGCGCATGTCGATGACGATGCGGTTGAAGGAAACCCCGAGGACCTCGGCCACCAGCTTCTGCACTTCGGTGGGGTTCTGCGTCGAGCAATAGACGATCATGCCGCCGTCTTCGCTGGGCATTACCGAGGAAATCTGCGTCTCCAGGTAGAAATGCTCCTGGCCGCCGATGTGCAGCGTGCCTTGCAGGCGATGCGGCGCGCCGGCCAGCGCGGCGGCGGAATCGCCGATGCGGTGCTGGTGGCTGTCGAGGACGAAATGGCGCTTGCGCAGGGCCTCGACCACGTCGAGCACCGGTTCCAGGTCTTCGTACTCGACGATCGCCGCCATGGCCGCCTTGCGCGCGGTTTCCAGGCTGTCGGCGGCGACCGCCAGGACCATCTGTCCGACATACTCCACCTTGCCATCGGCCAGCAGCGGGTCGCCGGCCACCACCGGGCCGATGTCCAGCTGGCCGGGAACGTCGGCGGCGGTGAGGGCGATGGCGACGCCGGGGAACTGGTAGCAGGGCGTCACGTCGAGGCGGGTGATGCGGGCGTGGGCGCGCTCGCTCAGGCGCGCATAGACGTGCAACTGGTTGGGAAACTCCAGGCGATCGTCGATGTAGATCGCCTCGCCGCTGACGTGCTTGGGGGCGCTTTCGTGCTTGACGCTGCGGCCGACTCCGGTGGTCAGCTCGGCGCGGAACAGGTCGGCCAGCTCTTCCTGGCTCTTGTGCGGCTTGCGATGGTTAGACATAGGCGGTCACCCGGGTTTCGACGGCGGGAGCGTGCAGCTCCAGGAAGCATTTGCGCAGCAGGTTCTGCGCGGTCAGCAGGCGATATTCCTTGCTCGCGCGGAAGTCGCTGAGCGGGGTGAAGTCGTTCGCCAGGGCGGCGGCGGCGCGTTCGAAGCTGGCGGCTTCCAGGCGCGCGCCTTGCAGCGCCGCTTCGCAGGCGGCGGCGCGCTTGGGAATCGCCGCCATGCCGCCGAAGGCGACCCTGGCGCGGGCGATCCGGCCATCTTCCAGGTCGAGGCTGATGGCGGCGCAGACCGCGGAAATATCGTCGTCGATGCGCTTGGAGACCTTGTAGGCCTTGAACGCCTGGCTGGGCCGGGCACGCGGGACGAGGATCTTCTCGATGAACTCGCCTTCTTCGCGGGCGGTGACCTTGTAGTCGAGGAAGTACTCCTCCAGCGGCAGCTCGCGGCGCCGTTCGCCGCGGCGCAGGACGATCTTCGCGCCGAGGGCGATCAGCAGCGGCGGGGCGTCGCCGATCGGCGAGGCGTTGCCGATATTGCCGCCGAGGGTGCCCTGGTTGCGGATCTGCAGGGACGCGAAACGCTGCAGCAATTCGCCGAAGTCCGGGTAGTCCGCGGCCAGCGCCTGGTAGCAGTCGGTCAGCGGGGTGGCGGCGCCGATTTCCAGGCAGTTGACGCCCACTTCGATGCGTTTCATTTCGCGGATGTGGCCGACATAGATCATCACCGGCAGTTCGCGATGGAACTGGGTGACCTCCAGCGCCAGGTCGGTGCCGCCGGCCAGCAGGCGTGCCTGCGGATTGGCGCCGTAGAGGTCGGCCAGGTCGGCGACGGTGAGCGGCAGCAGGCAGCGCCGGTCACCGCTGTTCAGCTCGGCGGTTTCGCGCGGAGCGATGGCGCGCAATTGCTCGATGGTGGCGGCTTCCCGGGCGTCGAACTGGTCTGCGCGCTTGTGGCAGCAGGCCTGCTCGGCGGCGTCGAGGATCGGCCGGTAGCCGGTGCAGCGGCAGAGGTTGCCGGCGAGCGCCTCGTGGGCCTTGGCCGGATCGGCGCCGGCGCTGTTCTTCTGCAGGGCGAACAGCGACATGACGAAGCCCGGCGTGCAGAACCCGCACTGCGAGCCATGGCAGTCGACCATCGCCTGCTGCACGTCGTGCAGACGGTCCTGATGCTTGAGGTCCTCGACGGTGATCAATTGCTTGCCGTGAAGGGCGGAAACGAAGGTCAGGCAGGAGTTCAGGCTGCGATAGCGGATGCGTTCGGCACCATCCTCGCCGGTGACCAGTTCGCCGACCACCACGGTGCAGGCGCCGCAATCGCCGGAGGCGCAGCCTTCCTTGGTGCCGGTCTTGCCGAGGTGCCGGCGCAGGTAGTCGAGGACGGTGAGGTTGGGGTCCAGGCGTTCTTCGACGCGGATCTCCCGGTTGAGCAGGAACCTGATCAAGGCGTGCCTCCAGGCGGGTTCTTGTTATTGAATTCTAGGCCTTGCAGGAGAACCGGCCGGAGTGGGGCGGTTTCCGCACAGGGCTCCACGGTAGGAGCTATGGAGGCGAATCTAGAAAAAACTGACTTTTGAGTCAAATATTTTTTTGACCTGTAGGTCAGTCAGTTTCCCCATAAACGAAAACGGCACCCGAAGGTGCCGTTTCCCAGGGGCGGGACGCTCAGATGCGCTGGGTGTCGGTAAGCTGGTATTCCTCGCCGGCATAGTAGGCGCGCACCTTCGGGTCCATCACCGCGCGCCAGAGCGGCGGGAACAGGGCGAGGACGATCATCCCGGCGTAGCCGTTGGGCAGTTGCGGGCTGCTGTCGTAGTGGCGCAGCACCTGGTAGCGGCGCTTGGCGTAGGCATGGTGGTCGGAATGGCGCTGCAGGTGGAAAAGGAACAGGTTGGTCAGGAGGAAATTGCTGTTCCACGAGTGTTCCGGCGTGGTGCGTTCGTAGCGGCCGTTGTCCAGACGCCGCCGATGCAGGCCGTAGTGCTCGACGTAGTTGACGATCTCCAGCAGGGTGAAGGCCATCACCGACTGGCCGAGGAAGAAGATCGCTCCCAGCCAGCCGAAGGCCAGGCTGAAGCCGAGCAGGAAGAGGGCGCTGATGGCGTACCACCAGATCAGCTCGTTGCGCCAGTGCAGGGCCGGCAGGCCCTTGCGCTTCAGGCGCTCGGCCTCCAGGCGCCAGGCGTTGAGGAAGTTGTGCTTGTAGGCGTGCGGGAGGAACGAGTAGAGGCTCTGGCCGTAGCGCGAGGACGAGGCATCTTCCGGGGTCGAGACGTGTACATGGTGGCCGCGCACGTGTTCGACCTTGAAGCCGGCATAGCACACCGCCGCCAGCAGCAGGCCGCCGGCGTTCTGTTCCAGTTGCGGGTCCTTGTGGATCAGTTCGTGGGAGACGGTGATGCCGATGGCGCCCATCACGGTGCCCACCGACAGGATCCAGCCCAGTTGGCCGACCCAGTCCCAGCGGGTCTCGTGGGCGAGGATCCAGCCGGACCAGACGAGCATGCCCAGCAACAGCGGGACGGTGGCCAGGGACAGTACGCGGTAGTAGCCCTGTGCTTCCATCTCCGGCACTTCGCTGGCTTCCTCGGGGTTGGCCGGATCGCGGCCGACGATGGCATCGAGGATCGGGATCAGCCCGAACACCACGCTGATCACCAGCCAGGGCCAGGCGTTGGGGTAGTCGCTACCGAGCGACCACCAGTAGCTGAGCGGGATGCCGAGCACCGCGATCAGCCAGATCCAGTAGCCGTACTTTTTCAGACGCAGCATCCAGGCAGAGGAAAGCGAGGCAAACATGGGAAGTCCTCGTATTTATCTTGTTAGATTGTCTGACAATTGTCCTCCCTTGGCCGGCCTGCCCCATCCCAACCTTCGTTCTGTCCGCCGCTTCGCCGGGAAGCCGGCGGGGTAACGCCCTGTGTTACACTTCCCATCCATATACCCCCGGAAAACGCGCCCCTGGATAAAAGGATCACCATGACGTTCAAGGCCCCGGACAGCCTGGCAGAGCAGATCGCCCACCACCTCGCGGAACGCATCATCCGGGGAGAACTCAAGGAACGGGAACGTATCCAGGAGCAGAAGGTCACCCAGACCCTCAACGTCAGTCGCGGCTCGGTCCGCGAGGCGCTGCTGATTCTCGAACGCCGCCACCTGGTGAACATCCTGCCGCGCCGCGGCGCCCAGGTGTCCGAACTGTCCCCGCAACATGTGGAAAGCCTCTACGCGCTGATCGTGCAGCTCTACATCCTGCTGGCGGAAAGCGTCGCCCGGCGCTGGCGCAGCGAGGCCGAGCTGGCACCGTTCCTGGCCATCCAGCAGCGCCTGCTGAACAACCTGGCGCAAAGCGATATCGACGGCTTCGTCGAGGCCAGTTTCGACATCATGCGCGCGGCCTTTCCTTTCGCGAACAATCCCTACCTGCAGGAGACCGTCGAAAACCTGCTGCCGGCGGTGAGTCGCGCCTACCACCTGGCGCTGGAGCGGCGCAAGGCGGAAATGAACCAGTTCCTCGGCAGTTTCGCCCAGCTCCTGCAAGCGGTGATCGCCCGTGACGAGGCGAGGATCCGCGAGGTCCTGCTGGAATACGGCCGCCACAACTGCCAGCTGGTGCTGGCCGCGCTCGCCGAACGCTGATGGCGACCCTGGCGGGAGCGCACGCATGCGCCTGAAGAGCATCAAGCTGGCGGGGTTCAAGTCCTTCGTCGATCCGACCACGGTGAACTTCCCCAGCAACATGGCGGCAGTGGTAGGGCCGAACGGCTGCGGCAAGTCGAACATCATCGACGCGGTGCGCTGGGTGATGGGCGAAAGCTCGGCGAAGAACCTGCGCGGCGAGTCGATGACCGATGTCATCTTCAACGGCTCGAATACCCGCAAGCCGGTGAGCCAGGCGAGCATCGAGCTGATCTTCGACAACGCCGAGACCACTCTGGTGGGCGAATACGCCCAGTACGCCGAGATATCCATTCGCCGGCGGGTCTCGCGGGACGGGCAGAACACCTATTTCCTCAACGGCACCAAGTGCCGGCGGCGCGACATCACCGACATCTTCCTCGGCACCGGCCTGGGGCCGCGCAGCTACTCGATCATCGAACAGGGCATGATCTCCAAGCTGATCGAGGCGCGTCCGGAAGACCTGCGCAACTTCATCGAGGAAGCCGCGGGCATTTCCAAGTACAAGGAGCGCCGCCGCGAAACCGAAAGCCGCATCCGTCGGACCCAGGAAAACCTGGCACGCCTCACCGACCTGCGCGAAGAGCTGGGGCGGCAACTGGAACGCCTGCACCGGCAGGCCCAGTCGGCGGAAAAATACCAGGAACACAAGGCCGAGGAGCGCCAGCTCAAGGCCCAGCTGGGTGCCGTGCGCTGGCGCGACCTGAACGAGCAGGTCGGTCAGCGCGAGCGGGTCATCGGCGACCAGGAGATCGCCTTCGAGGCCCTGGTGGCCGAGCAGCGTGGTGCCGATGCCGGCATCGAACGGCTGCGCGACGGCCATCACGAGTTGTCCGAACGCTTCAACCAGGTGCAGGCGCGCTTCTATTCGGTCGGCGGCGACATCGCCCGGGTCGAGCAGAGCATCCAGCATGGCCAGCAGCGCCAGCGCCAGTTGCAGGACGACTTGCGCGAAGCCGAACGGACCCGCCAGGAAACCGAATCGCACCTCGGGCACGACCGTACCTTGCTCGCGACCCTGGCCGAGGAAATGGCCATGCTCGCACCGGAACAGGAACTCAGCGCGGCCGCCGCGGAAGAAGCGGGCATCGCCCTGGAACAGGCCGAGCAGGGCATGCAGGCCTGGCAGCAGCAGTGGGATGCCTTCAACCAGCAGAGCGCCGAACCCCGCCGCCAGGCCGAGGTGCAGCAGTCGCGCATCCAGCACCTGGAGCAGAGCCTGGAGCGCCTGCAGGATCGCGAGCGGCGCCTGCAGGAGGAGCGTGGCCAGTTGGCGGCCGACCCCGAGGACGCGGCGATCCTCGAACTCAACGAACAGGTGGCGATCGCCGAATTGGCCCTGGAAGAACTGCAATTGCAGGAGCAGGGCCAAGCCGAGCGACTCGAACAATTGCGCCAGGAATTGCAGCAGCTGGCCGCCGAACAGCACCAGGCGCAGGGCGAGTTGCAGCGCCTGAACGGGCGCATCGCTTCGCTGGAGGCCCTGCAGCAGGCCGCTCTCGATCCCGGACAGGGCGCGTTGGAGTGGTTGCGCGAGCAGGGCCTGGAACAACGTCCGCGCCTCGCCGAAGGCTTGCGTGTCGAGCCGGGTTGGGAGCTGGCGGTGGAGACCGTGCTCGGCGCGGATCTGCAGGCGGTCTTGCTGGACGGCTTCGACGGGCTCGCCCTGGCCGGCTTCGGCAAGGGCGAGCTGCGCCTGCTCAGCCCCGCTCGCGGAGCCGCGACGGCGGCCGGTTCGCTGCTGGACAAGGTCCGCGCCGACGCCGACCTGAGTCCCTGGTTGGCCCGGGTGAAACCGGTGGAGACCCTGGAACAGGCGCTCGCCCAGCGCGGCGCCCTGGACGACGGCGAGAGCCTGATCAGTCGCGATGGCTACTGGGTCGGCCGGCACTTCCTGCGGGTCCGGCGCAGCGACGAGGCCCAAGGCGGCATGCTCGCCCGCGCCCAGGAACTGGAGGCGTTGCAGGAACGGCGCGAGGTCCTGGAAACCCGCGTCGCCGAGGGCGAGGAGCGTCTGGCTGCGGCCCGCGACGAGCAGCGCGAGCTGGAAGGCGCGCGCGAGCAGGTGCGGCGCCAGGTCCAGGAGGAGGGGCGCCGGCACGGCGAGCTGAAGGCGCAGTTGTCCGCGCAGCAGGCCAAGGTCGAGCAACTGGTACTGCGTCGCCGCCGTCTCGACGAAGAAGTGGCGGAACTGGCCGAGCAGCGCGCGCTGGAACAGGAGCAACTGAGCGAGGCGCGCCTGACCCTGCAGGAAGCGCTGGATAGCATGGCGCTGGACACCGAGCGCCGGGAAACCCTGCTGGCGGAGCGTGACGCCCTGCGCGAACGGCTCGACCGGATTCGCCAGGATGCCCGTACCCACAAGGACCATGCGCACCAACTGGCGGTGCGGGTCGGCTCGCTGAGGGCGCAGCACAATTCCACCCAGCAGGCTCTGGAGCGCCTCGACCAGCAGTCGGCGCGCCTCAACGAGCGTTGCGAACAGCTCAACCTCAATCTGGAGGAGGGTGCGGCGCCGCTGGAAGAGCTGCGCATGAAGCTCGAGGAGTTGCTGGAGCGACGGATGGCCGTCGAGGACGAACTCAAGCAGGCGCGGCTGGCCCTGGAAGACGCCGATCGCGAACTGCGCGAGGTGGAGAAGCGCCGCGGCCAGGCCGAGCAGCAATCGCAACTGCTGCGTGGCCAGCTGGAGCAGCAGCGCCTGGAGTGGCAGGGGCTGGTGGTGCGGCGCAAGGCCTTGCAGGAGCAGCTCGCCGAAGACGGCTACGACCTGCACACGGTACTGGCCAACCTGCCCCTGGATGCCAGCGAACGCGAATGGGAGGAGCGTCTCGAGAGTCTCGCGGCGCGCATCCAGCGTCTGGGGCCGATCAACCTGGCGGCGATCGAGGAGTACCAGCAGCAGTCCGAGCGCAAGCGCTACCTGGACTCGCAGAACGACGACCTGGCCGAAGCGCTGGAGACGCTGGAAAACGTCATCCGCAAGATCGACCGGGAAACCCGCAATCGCTTCAAGGAAACCTTCGACCAGATCAATGCTGGCCTTCAGGCATTGTTCCCGAAGGTATTCGGCGGCGGTACGGCATATCTGGAACTTACCGGCGAAGATCTACTCGATACCGGTGTGGCGATCATGGCGCGCCCGCCGGGCAAGAAGAACAGCACCATCCACTTGTTGTCCGGCGGGGAAAAGGCGCTGACCGCGCTGGCGCTGGTATTCGCCATCTTCCAGTTGAACCCGGCGCCGTTCTGCATGCTCGACGAAGTCGATGCGCCATTGGACGATGCCAACGTCGGACGTTATGCGCGATTGGTGAAGGAGATGTCGGAAAAGGTGCAGTTCATCTATATCACCCACAACAAGATCGCCATGGAAATGGCCGATCAGTTGATGGGCGTGACCATGCATGAGCCGGGCTGTTCACGGCTTGTTGCAGTTGACGTGGAAGAGGCGGTCGCATTGGCTGAAGCCTGAGTGTCAGGCAGTGTAAACTTGTGCATGGGCATGTTAGTTTAATGGCCACTTTTTGTATCGCGTGGGAAAGTTCTGTCAGAACAAGGTTGGCTCCACGTTTCAAGGGACGGGACGTCCTTTTTTCATTTTTTTATTCACCATTTTCACTAGGGGCTACGGAATTACATGGATATCGGTCTGCGCGAATGGCTTATCGTTATCGGGCTTATCGTGATCGCCGGCATTCTCTTCGACGGTTGGCGGCGGATGCGGGGCGGCAAGGGCAAGTTGAAGTTCAAGCTCGACCGCAGTTTCGCCAATCTGCCGGACGACGACGGCGACTCGGCTGAACTGCTGGGGCCGGCGCGGGTGGTCGAGCATCGCGAGCCGTCCTTCGACGAACAGGACCTGCCCAGCGTCAGTGCCCGCGAAACCAAGGAGCGCAAGGGCGGCAAGCGCCAGGAAGAGCCGCGCCAGGGCGATCTGGACCTCGACGAGGGGCTGGCCCTGGAGGCGGACCCGAGCGATGCCGCCGAGACGGTGGAGCCGCGCAAGGGCAAGTCGAAGGGCCGCAAGGAGAAAGAGCGGGAGAAAGCCCCTGCGGTTGCTGCCGAACCTGCCCCGGTCGACGAGGTGCTGATCATCAACGTCATCGCCCGCGACGAAAGCGGCTTCAAGGGGCCGGCATTGTTGCAGAACATCCTCGAGAGCGGCCTGCGCTTCGGCGACATGGACATCTTCCATCGCCACGAAAGCATGGCCGGCAATGGCGAGATCCTGTTCTCCATGGCCAATGCGGTGAAACCGGGCACTTTCGACCTGGACGACATCGACAACTTCAGCACCCGCGCCGTGAGCTTCTTCCTCGGTCTGCCGGGGCCGCGCCATCCGAAGCAGGCCTTCGACGTGATGGTTGCCGCCGCGCGCAAGCTGGCCCACGAGCTGAACGGCGAGCTGAAGGACGAGCAGCGCAGCGTGTTGACCGCCCAGACCATCGAGCACTACCGCCAGCGCATCATCGACCATGAGCGTCGCAGCCTGATGCAGAAGCGCTGATCCGGCCACAGCCCCTTTCTTCGTACGGGAGGGGGCGAACTACTCTATAGAGCAGCCGAGGCTGCTCTTTTCGTTTCACGGACTCCCACCATGACCGACACCCAGGCTGCCGCCGAACGCATCGCGCAACTGCGAACCGAACTGGACACCCACAACTACCGTTACTACGTGCTCGACGAACCGAGCATTCCCGACGCCGAATACGATCGCCTGTTCCGCGAGTTGCAGGCGCTGGAGACCGAGTACCCGCAACTGCTGACGCCCGACTCGCCGACCCAGCGGGTCAGCGGCACGCCGGCCTCGGCGTTCGGCGAAGTGCGCCATGAGATCCCCATGCTCAGCCTCGGCAACGCTTTCGAGGAGCAGGACCTGCTGGACTTCGACCGCCGCGTACGCGAAGGACTGGCCGACCTGTTGCCTGGCGGCGACCTGCTCGGCGGTGGCGCGGAGGTCGAGTACAGTTGCGAGCCGAAGCTGGACGGCCTGGCCGTCAGCCTGCTCTACGAGCGCGGCCAACTGGTGCGCGGCGCCACCCGCGGCGACGGCAGCACCGGCGAGGACATCACCAGCAACGTACGCACCATTCGCAACGTACCGCTGAAGCTGCACGGCGAAGGCTGGCCGGAGATCCTCGAAGTGCGCGGCGAGGTGTTCATGTCCAAGGCCGGTTTCGAGGCGCTCAACGCCAAGGCCGTGGAAACCGGCGGCAAGACCTTCGCCAACCCGCGCAACGCGGCGGCCGGCAGCCTGCGCCAGCTGGATTCGAAGATCACCGCCAGTCGCCCGCTGGAGTTCTGTGCCTACGGCTTCGGCCAGGTCAGCGGGACGCTGCCGGACACCCAGGTGGGCATCCTCGAGGCGTTCCGCGGCTGGGGTATCCCCATCAGTCGCGAGCTGCGCCTGGTCAAGGGCGCCCAGGCCTGCCGCGACTACTACGACGACATCGGTCGCCGACGCGATGCGCTGGCCTACGAGATCGACGGCGTGGTGTTCAAGGTCAACCGCATCGCCTTCCAGCGCGAACTGGGCTTCCGCGCGCGCGAGCCGCGTTGGGCGATCGCCCACAAGTTCCCCGCGCGCGAGGAGCTGACCGAGCTGCTGGGTGTCGAGTTCCAGGTCGGCCGCACCGGCGCCGTGACCCCGGTGGCACGCCTCAAGCCGGTGCAGGTGGCCGGCGTCACGGTGTCCAATGCGACCCTGCACAACATGGATGAAGTCGCCCGCCTGGGCCTGCGCATCGGCGATACGGTGGTGATCCGCCGTGCTGGCGATGTGATTCCGCAGGTCATGCAGGTGGTGCTCGAGCGCCGCCCGGCGGATGCGCAGGCTATCGAGGTGCCCGAGCATTGCCCGGTCTGCGGCTCGGCCGTGGAGCGGACCCAGTTGGTCAAGCGCAGCAAGGGCAAGGAGTCGATCAGCGAGGGCGCCATCTATCGCTGCGTCGGCCGCCTCTCCTGTCAGGCGCAGTTGAAGCAGGCGATCATCCATTTCGTATCGCGCCGGGCAATGGACATCGACGGTCTTGGCGACAAGATCGTCGAGCAACTGGTGGATCGCGGGCTGGTCGCCTCGCCGGCGGATCTCTATACCCTGACCTATGAACAGGTGTTCGAGCTGGAAGGGTTCGCCGAGCTGTCCACCAACAACCTGCTGGCGGCCATCGCCGATAGCCGCAAGCCTTCGCTGGCGCGCTTCATCTTCGCCCTGGGGATTCCCGACGTCGGCGAGGAAACCGCCAAGCTGCTGGCGCGTTCGCTGGGTTCGCTCGAGCGGATCGGCAAGGCGCTCCCGGAAGTGTTGACCTACCTGCCGGACGTCGGCGCCGAGGTAGCCTACGAGATCCACAACTTCTTCGCCGACGAGCACAACCGCCAGGTGATCGCCCAGTTGCACGATGCCGAACATGGCGTGCAGTTGCAGGAAGAGGGCGAGGTCGCCGCGGAGTTCGCCGCCTGTGCCTCGCTGGCCGGTTTCATCGACAAGCTGAACATTCCCTTCATCGCCGCCACCGGCGCGGAAAAGCTGGCCAGCCGCTTCGGTTCGCTCGACGGCATCATCCGTGCCGACTGGCTCGATCTGCGCCAGGTGGAGCGTCTGCCCGAGCGAGCGGCGAAAAGCCTGCGCGATTTCTTCGACGAGCCGGCCAACGTGCAGCGTGCCCTGGCCATCGAGGCGCAGTTGCGTGAGTTCGGCATGCATTGGCAGAGCGAGCGCAAGGCGGTCGAAGGCCTGCCTCTGGCCGGGCAGACCTGGGTGCTGACCGGCACCTTGGAGGCGATGAGCCGGGACGTAGCCAAGGACAAGCTGGAAGGGCTCGGCGCCAAGGTGGCCGGCTCGGTGTCGGCCAAGACCCACTGCGTGGTCGCCGGGCCCGGCGCCGGCTCGAAGCTGGCCAAGGCCAACGAGCTGGGCGTGAAGGTGCTCGACGAAGACGGCCTGCTGAAACTGTTCGACGAGCACGGCGTCGCCCGCTGAAGCGGCGGCGCTGCTGCGAAAGATTTCCGAAGACTGGAGTTAACGATGGACAAGGCAAGAAAGCAGCGGTTGCTGGGCGTGCTCGCATTGGTGGTGCTGTTCGGCGCCTACGTGGGTTGGAGCGAGCGGCCGCGCATCCTGCTGCATTACAGTGGCCAGGCTTCGGCGCCGATCGCCTACAGCTACAAGGAGCAGGGCGTGGAAACCTTCTCCGGGGAGATCCGGCCCGGCCAGGTCCGCGAGTTTCCGGTGAAGCTGTTCGGCGGCAGCGATTACCGGATCGCCTTCTCCTTCCATCGCGGTGAGGAGAAGTATGCGTCGTTCAGCACCAAGCCGGGCTGGGGCACCCTGGACCTGTATGTCGATACCGAGCTGAGCGTATCGACCCAGCCGCCGCCGGAGGGTCTGATCCAGCAGCAATGAACCGCTTTCGCGAAATGGATTGCAAACGTAAGTGCTTGAAGTGGTTGTAACTTACGCGCAAGCCGGTAGAATGGCGCGGCCTATCCGAGGGTAGGCTGCAATGGTGGCCCTGTCGGTCCCCCCGCAACGATTACCCGTCAACCTGGTCAGGTCCGGAAGGAAGCAGCCACAGCGGGAACATCGTGTGCCGGGGTGTGGCTGGCGGGGCCGCCTCCATTTCAGGCCCGCTATTTTTCGCAGGCCGTCGACGCTCTTATCGGTAGCGCTGCAGTATCTCCTCGATCTCTCCGCTGCGCTTCATTTCCTCGAACGTCTTCAGTATCGCTTCCACCGGAACCTCCGCGGAATCCCGCACCAGGCAGCCCACCGCCGTTTCCTCGAGCTGCGCGGCTTCCTGGAGTGGCGGCTGCCCCGGCGCCTGGCGGTTGCTCCAGTGCAGCGACAGTTGATGGCTGACCGCGTAGCGGTAGCGGCCGGCGCGCAGCTTTTCCAGCACCAGATCCTGGGTGCGCGCATCGTCGCGGCGCAGTCGGCCGATGTCGAACAGCGCTTGCAAGCGGGGATAGCTGTAGCCGAGGACGGTACCGATACGCTGGGCCGGCAGCGCCTCGGGAATCGGCGCGAAGCCTTCGCGGGCGACCAGGATGTCGCGTTGCACCAGCAGCGCGACGCTCCAGCGATAGCCGGGGAAGTCGTGGCTGAGCCAGGCGGGGCTGATGTAGCAGCGGACATCGATTTCGCCAGCCTTCATCGCCTGCTCGATGCGCCCGCGCGGGTAGGGGTGGTAAAGCGCCTTGCGGCCGACCTGCCGGGCCAGGGAGCGGGTGATGTCGTAGACGATGCCGTCGATCGGCTGGCCCCGTTGCAGGCGGACCAACGGCATGCTCCAGCTTTCCATCACCGAGAAGCGCAATGGCGTCGCGTCGGTCTCCGCGGCCGTCGCTGGCAGGGCCGCGAGCAACTGCAGTAGGAGCAGCGCCGGTGCGCCGAAATGAGGCATGAACGATGTCAGGGAAGGTAGAGTCATTGCCACCGACGAGGGCTGCTGAAGGGCCAGGGGAATTCTTAGCACGCAGTTTGCCAAGTCGGCGAGCGCAGAAGGGGTAAATTGCGCTAGCATTGGCCGACTTGTGCTTCCCTTCTGCGACGGTTTTCGATGAGTTATCAAGTTCTTGCGCGTAAATGGCGTCCCCGTTCCTTCCGTGAAATGGTCGGCCAGACCCATGTGCTCAAGGCTCTGATCAACGCCCTGGACAACCAGCGGCTGCACCATGCCTACCTGTTCACCGGTACCCGCGGGGTCGGCAAGACCACCATCGCGCGGATCCTGGCCAAGTGCCTGAACTGCGAGACCGGGGTCAGCTCCACGCCGTGCGGCGAATGCTCGGTCTGTCGCGAAATCGACGAAGGCCGCTTCGTCGACCTGATCGAAGTGGACGCCGCGAGCCGGACCAAGGTCGAGGATACCCGCGAGCTGCTCGACAACGTGCAGTACTCGCCGACCCGCGGACGCTACAAGGTCTACCTGATCGACGAAGTGCACATGCTCTCGTCGCACAGTTTCAATGCGCTGCTCAAGACCCTCGAGGAGCCGCCGCCGCACGTCAAGTTCCTGCTGGCCACCACCGACCCGCAGAAGTTGCCGGTGACCATCCTCTCGCGCTGTCTGCAGTTCTCCCTGAAGAACATGCCGCCGGAGCGGGTGGTCGAGCACCTGACCCACGTGCTCGGAGCCGAGAACGTGCCCTTCGAGGATGACGCCCTGTGGTTGCTCGGGCGCGCCGCCGACGGCTCGATGCGTGACGCCATGAGCCTGACCGACCAGGCCATCGCCTTCGGCGAGGGCAAGGTGCTGGCCGCAGACGTGCGGGCGATGCTCGGTACCCTCGATCACGGCCAGGTCTATGGCGTGCTCCAGGCCTTGCTGGAGGGCGATGCGCGCGCCCTGCTCGAAGCGGTGCGCCACCTGGCCGAGCAGGGGCCGGACTGGGGCGGCGTGCTTGCCGAAATACTCAACGTGCTGCACCGCGTCGCGATCGCCCAGGCCCTGCCGGAAGCGATCGACAATGGCCAGGGCGACCGCGAGCGGGTGCTGGCCCTGGCCCAGGCGTTGCCGGCGGAAGACGTACAGTTCTATTACCAGATGGGCCTGATCGGCCGCCGCGACCTGCCGCTGGCGCCCGATCCGCGTAGCGGCTTCGAGATGGTGTTGCTGCGGATGCTCGCGTTCCGCCCGGCGGACGCCGACGGCGCGCCGAGGACGCCGCTAAAGGACCTGGGGATCAGCAAGGCCACGACTGATCCCGCCAACTCCCCCGTGGCCGGCGCGGCCTCGCCTGCGCCGGTCGCTGCCGTTGCTCCCGCGCCTGTCGTGGCTGCGCCCGTCGAAGCCCCGGCTGCCCCGCCGGCAGCGCCATCCGCGCCGCCGGCGGCGGTCGAGGCACGCGTCGCGGAAGCGGTTGTCGAAGAGCCCGCCGCCGCGGCAGAGGTCGTCGACTTGCCCTGGGAAGAGCCGGCGCCGAGCCTCGCTGCCGAGCCCGAGCCCGAGCCCGAGCCCGAGCCCGAGCCGCTAGCCGTGGAGGCTCCCTCGGCCCCTCCGGCAGTGGCGGTCGAGGCGGTGGTGGAAACCGTTCTGGAAGCCCTGCCGGCTGCGTTGCCGGTAGCACCTGACGAGCAGGACGACGAGCCACCGCCCGCGGACGACTACTACGAAGTCGACATGGATACCCTGGCCTACCTGGATGCCGCGCCCGAGCCTGACGTGGTCGTGGTGGAGGAGCCGCTGCCGGCGGCGAAGCCGGCCACCGGCCTGGCCGCGGAGTGGCTGGAGCTGTTCCCGCGGCTCGGCCTCGGCGGCCTGACCGCCAGCATCGCTGCCAACTGTACGCTGGTAGCTGCCGACGACGACCACTGGCATCTGCATCTCGATCCGGGCCAGAGCGCGCTGTTCAACGCCACCCAGCAGCGGCGGCTGAACGATGCGCTGAACCAGCACCTGGGGCGCACCCTCAAACTGGAGGTGACCCTGCAGAAGCCTGAGCAGGAGACCCCGGCCCAGGCAGCGGCACGCCGGCGTGCCGAGCGCCAGCGGGCGGCCGAGGCATCGATCGATGCCGACCCGTTGGTCCGGCAGTTGCGCGAGCAGTTCGCCGCGGTGGTCCGTGACGGTACCATCGAACCTTTGGAAGCCAAGGCCTGACCGGCGCTTGGCGCACGCAACAAGACGACATTCGAGGTGAAGAACATGATGAAAGGTGGCATGGCCGGCCTGATGAAGCAGGCGCAGCAGATGCAGGAAAAGATGCAGAAGATGCAGGAAGAGCTGGCCAACGCGGAAGTGACCGGGCAATCCGGCGCCGGTCTGGTCAGCGTGGTGATGACCGGGCGCCACGACGTCAAGCGCGTCAGCCTGGACGACAGCCTGATGCAGGAAGACAAGGAAATCCTCGAAGACCTGATCGCCGCCGCGGTTAACGATGCGGTGCGCAAGATCGAGCAGAACAACCAGGAAAAGATGTCCGGCTTCACCTCGGGCATGCAACTGCCGCCCGGCTTCAAGATGCCCTTCTGATTCTGCGTTCGTGCCGGGTCCGCCTTCTTAGGACGGCGCCCGGCAGCCATTCCCCTCCCTCTATCCGACGAGTCCTGCATGAGTTTCAGCCCGCTGATCCGCCAACTGATCGAGTCCCTGCGCATTCTTCCCGGTGTCGGGCAGAAGTCGGCCCAGCGCATGGCGCTGATGCTGCTGGAGCGCGATCGCAGCGGCGGCCTGAAGCTGGCCCAGGCGTTGACCGCCGCGATGGAAGGGGTCGGTCATTGCCGGCAGTGCCGTACCCTCAGCGAGGAGGAGCTGTGCCCGCAGTGCGCCGACCCGCGACGCGACGACTCGCTGCTCTGCGTGGTGGAAGGCCCGCTGGACGTATTCGCGGTGGAGCAGACCGGCTACCGCGGCCGCTATTTCGTGCTCAAGGGACACCTGTCGCCGCTCGACGGCCTGGGGCCGGAGGCGATCGGCATTCCCGAACTGGAAGCGCGGATCAGGGACGGAGCCTTCAGCGAGGTGATCCTCGCCACCAACCCCACCGTGGAAGGCGAGGCCACCGCCCACTATATCGCCCAGCTACTGGCCGGCCGCGGCCTGACCTTGTCGCGTATCGCCCATGGCGTGCCGCTGGGTGGCGAGCTGGAGCTGGTCGATGGCGGCACCTTGGCCCACGCCCTGGCCGGACGGCGGCCGATCTCCTGAGCTCTGTGCCTCCCGTGTCCGTAGGAAGGGCGGCCTATACGCCCTCGCCGATGGCCAGTTTCTCGTATTGAAAACCAAGCAAGCGCTAGGTAAGTTCTGAGGCTCCCATCAGGAGCCCGGCCATGACTGACTTCCAGCAGTACTTCGACGAGTCCCATCAACTGATCCGGGATTCGGTGCGCCGTTTCGTCGAGCGCGAGGTGTTGCCGCACATCGATGAATGGGAGGAGGCCGAGGAATTTCCCCGTGAACTCTATCTCAAGGCCGGCGCGGCCGGGATCCTCGGCATCGGCTACCCGGAAGCCTACGGCGGCAGTTGCGAAGGCGATCTGTTCGCCAAGGTGGCGGCCAGCGAAGAGCTCATGCGCTGCGGTTCCGGCGGCTTGGTCGCCGGGTTGGGATCGCTGGATATCGGCTTGCCTCCGGTGGTCAAGTGGGCCCGTCCCGAGGTGCGCGAGCGGGTGGTGCCGGCGGTGCTGCGCGGCGAGAAGATCATGGCCCTGGCGGTCACCGAGCCCTCTGGCGGCTCCGACGTGGCCAACCTGAAGACCCGTGCGGTGCGCGATGGCGATCATTATCGCGTCAGCGGCAGCAAGACCTTCATCACCAGCGGCGTGCGCGCGGACTACTACACGGTGGCGGTGCGTACCGGCGGCGAGGGTTTCGCCGGCATCAGCCTGCTGCTGGTGGAGAAGGGCACTGCCGGGTTCAATGTCGGCCGCAAGCTGAAGAAGATGGGCTGGTGGGCGTCGGATACCGCCGAACTGTTCTTCGACGACTGCCGGGTGCCTGCGGAAAACCTCATCGGCGTGGAGAATGCCGGCTTCGCCTGCATCATGGCCAATTTCCAGAGCGAGCGCCTGGCCCTGGCGGTGATGGCCAACATGACCGCGCAACTGGCTCTGGAGGAGTCGCTGCGCTGGGCGCGCGAGCGAGAAGCGTTCGGCAAGCCGATCGGCAAGTTCCAGGTGCTGCGCCATCGTCTCGCGGAAATGGCCACGCAACTGGAGGTTTCCCGGGAGTTCACCTATCGCCAGGCAGCGAAGATGGCTGTCGGCAAGAGCGTGATCAAGGAGATATCGATGGCCAAGAACTTCGCTACCGATGTCGCCGATCGCCTGACCTATGATGCCGTGCAGGTGCTCGGCGGCATGGGCTACATGCGCGAAAGCCTGGTGGAGCGGCTGTATCGCGACAACCGGATTCTCTCCATCGGCGGCGGTTCGCGGGAAATCATGAACGAGATCATCGGCAAGCAGATGGGGTTGTAGGGCCGCGTTCTATCAGGTGAAGTCCAGGTCGTAATGCGCCTGGCCACAGTGCAGGCAGTCGAAGCGGTAGATGGCCGGATTGCCGCCGGGCGTATAGGCGTCGACGAGGCGTTGCCAGGTGATAGCCGGCCAGGCGAAATCGGCGAAGCGCTGCGCCAGGCCCTCGGCTCCCAGTTGCCCGATTTCCTCACGCCCCGCGTCGCCGCGAAAGGCGCAGGCATCTTCGCAGCAAACCAGCCAGCGCTCCTGCTGCCAGGAGGTGTAGCCGGGCGTGCGCTCGCAGACTTCGGTGACGATATCCGCGGCGACGCCGGCGTCGAGCAGCGGATAGTCGTCGGAAAAGCTCGCTTCGTAGCGCGCGGCCGCGCTGCCGTCGGCTATGCACCAGGGGCAAAGGCTGCCGGGCGGCAACTCGTGGCGGGAATAGGGCGAACCGGTGTAGACGTAGCCACGAGCCTTGCCACAGCACTGGCAGGTGGTGGCGGAAGCCTCGATGCTGCCGCTGGCGAGCGGTTCGGGATGGTAGCGGAAGAGAGGAAGGGGAGGGTTCATGACGGCCGTACCCTGGAGACTGGCCGTCGAGTATGACGTGCCGGGCAGCCTAGCGGCTACCCGGCGGGCCTGTTCACTCGCTGGCTTCGCGGGCGCCCTGGGGGCTCTTCGGGCGCGGCGCGAAGCGCGCTGCCAGGCGCATGCTGGCGGTGACCACACGCTGGTAGAGCACTGGCGCCAGGCGTAGCATCACGTCGATCGCGTGGGCGTCGGCGCCGATCAGGATGCGCCGGCTGTCGCGCTGCACGCCGCGCAGGATGACCTGGGCGGCCTTCTCCGGGGTGGTCCGCAGCAACTGGTCGTTGAATTGCTGGCGAGCCTTGTCGGCAGCCTGGCCGGTGACCTTGGCCATGCTCTCGTTCATTCTCGCGGTCTTGGCGATGTTGGTCTTGATCCCGCCGGGATGCACGCAACTGGCGGAGACGCCGGAGTCCTCCATGTCCAGTTCCTGGCGCAACGACTCGGTGAAGCCACGCACCGCGTACTTGGTGGCGTTGTAGGCGCTCATGCCGGGCTGGGCGAACAGCCCGAAGACGCTGGAGACATTGACCACGTGGCCGTTGCCGGAGGCCTTCAGGTGCGGAAGGAACGCCTTGGTGCCGTTCACCACGCCCCAGAAGTTGATGTTCATGATCCACTCGTATTCCGAGTAGTCGCTGCCTTCCACGGTACCGGCGTGGGCGACGCCCGCGTTGTTGAAGATCAGGTTCACCCGGCCATGTTCGCTGGCCGCCTTGTCGGCCCAGGCCTGCACCTGCTCGCGGTCGGCCACGTCGACGACCGCGGTGGAGACGCGTACCCCGCTGCTGGCGAGCAATTGGCGGGTCTCCTCGAGAGCTGCGGCATTGACGTCGGCCAGGGCCAGGTGACAACCCTGCCTGCCCAGCTCCACGGCCAGGGCGCGACCGATGCCCGAGCCTGCGCCGGTGATGGCGGCGACTTTGTTTTCGAACGACTTCATGCGGGTACCCCTTCGGCCTGTTGGCGGGCTTCGTTGCTCAGGGCGGCGAGCGGTGTCGTGGTGAGGTGGTAGGCGGAGGCGTCGAACTGCCGGGTCAGGGCACGGAAGCGCCAGGTGAATCCCGGCCACAGGGTGCAGTTGCGGCCGCTGACCGGATGCAGGTACCAGCTCTTGCAACCGCCCACGCTCCAGACGCTGCGGTCCAGCTTGCGCTGGAGGTATTCGTTGTAGCGTTCCTGCACCGGGGCCTTGACCTCGAGACTGAGCAGTTCGCGGCGCTTCATCAGCTTCAGCGCATCGAGGACGTAGGCGATCTGCGACTCGATCATGTAGACCATCGAGTTGTGGCCGAGGCCGGTGTTCGGTCCCATCAGGAAGAACAGATTGGGGAAGCCGGCGGTGGTAGTGCCCTTGTAGGCTTCCGGGCCCTTGGTCCAGCTGTCCAGCAGGTCGCGGCCGTCGCGACCGAAGACCACTCCGCGGGGGATAGGGTCGTTGGCGGTGAAGCCGGTACCGAAGATGATCGCGTCGACCTCGCGTTCCCGGCCGTTGCCGTCGACGATTCCGTTGGCGGTGACGGCGCGGATGCCTTCGGTGATCACCGTGGAGTTGGCGGCAGCCAGGGCCGGGTAGTAGTTGTGCGACATGAGGATGCGCTTGCAGCCGATGGTGTAGTCCGGCGTGACCTTGCGGCGCAGTTCCGGATCCTTGATCTGCTTGTGGATGTGGCGGATCGCCAGGCGCTGCACCAGCTTCATCACCTGCGGGGCGAAGGTGAAGCCCAGCACCCGCCCTTCGAGCAGGCTGTAGAGGCCGCCGCGCCAGAGCTTCTGCACCAGCGGGAAGCGCCGGAAGCGGCGGCGCTCGGTTTCGCTGATTGCCCGGTCGGGTTTGGGCAGGATCCATGGCGGAGTGCGCTGGTAGAGATCGAGCGCGGCCACCAGCGGCTGGATCTCCGGGACGAACTGGATCGCCGAGGCGCCGGTGCCGATCACCGCCACGCGCTTGCCCTTGAGGTCGTAGTCATGGTCCCACTGCTGGGAATGGAAGACCTTGCCCTGGAAGTTCTCCAGGCCATCGAGGCGTGGATAGGCCGGGGTGGACAGGCCGCCCATGCCGGAAACCACGGCGTTCGCGGTGTAATGGTTGCCCTGGGCGTCATGCAGGTGCCAGAGGCTTTGCCGCTCGTCCCAGGCCAGCTTGCCGATCTCGGTGTTCAGCAGGGTCTTTTCCTGCAAGCGGTATTTTTCCCAGCACTTCTCCAGATAGGCGCGGATTTCCGGCTGGCGGGCGAACATCCGCGTCCACTCCGGGTTCGCTTCGAAGGAGAAGGAATAGACGTGGGATTGCACGTCGCAGGCGCAGCCAGGGTAGTTGTTGACTCTCCAGGTGCCGCCGACGCCGGCGTCCTTTTCGAAGATCAGGAAGTCGTCCTCGCCTTCCTGGCGGAGACGGATCGCCATCCCCAGCCCGGAGAAACCGGTGCCGATGATGGCGACCTTGCAGTGCCGGGCGGCGGCAGGGGTGGGTTGGGTACTCATGGCCAAGCTCCTGTTATGATTGTTTGCTGGCGTATACACTCGTCTACCTGCGAATGTAGACATCTGTATACTTCAGGGTCAAGCCAACCTTAGGTAGGGTCGGCGCGACGCAACGGCCGAACTTGTGGCGCATGGAAACAACCAGGTGGAACATGAGCGATATGAACGAAACGAAGGACAGGGTTGCCGACGCTCCCGGCAAACGCGCCTTGCTGGAGGCGGCCTTGCGCCTGGGCAGCAGCAGCCGCAGCCTGGGGGCCATCGGCTTGCGCGAGCTGGCGCGCGAGGCGGGCCTGAATCCGAACACCTTCTATCGGCATTTCCGCGATATCGACGATCTTGGCCTGACCATGATCCGCGACATCTCTACCCAGCTGCGCCAGCCGCTGCGCCAGCTTCGCCGCGAGGCCGCGACTCGTGCGGCGCCCAGCGCCCGAGCGCAGACGACGCCGTTCGGGCTGGACCTGGAAAGGGGGCGGCGGGTCTGCCGGGAGACGGTGCGGCTGTTCTTCGACTTCGTGGAGAGCAATCCCGCCGCGTTCATCGTCGGCGTGCGCGAACTGCATGGGGCTTCGCCGGTGCTGCGTGGTGCCCTGCGTCAGATCATGGATGAGTTCGCCGAGGACATGTCGGAGGACATCATCGAATTCAGGTTGTTGCCGGCGGTGAGCGAGGCGACCATCCGCCGCCTCTCCAGCCTGATCGGCCGCCAGCTGTTTCAGTTGTCGCTGGACTATATCGGCCAGCCGGAGCGGCGTCGGGAAATCTGCGCCCTGGGTGAGGAACAGATACTGCTGTTGTTCACCGGCGCCGCGGTCCTGCAGATGATGGGCGTTTCGTTGGACGCCGAGGCGTCAGGCCAGCTTGAGCAGGCTCATGCCGGCCAGCAGCAGCAACAGGCCGAGCCAGCCGCGCCAGGCCAGGCGCTGGCCGAACAGCGCCCAGCCCATGGCGACGGTGGCGAGGATGCCGAAGCCGCCCCAGATCGCATAGGCGAGTGACAGCTCGATGTCCTTCACCGCCTGCGCCAGCGCGGTGAAGGCGGCCATCACGCAGAGGATCGAGGCGATCCCGAGGCCGCGCCTGCGGAAACCGTCGGAGTATTTCAACAGCAGGTTGGCGACGACCTCGAGGGCGATCGCCAGGCCGAGCCAGGCGAAGGGAATCCAGTTCAGGGTCAGCATGTGACGGCCTCCCCACGGGGCTGCGCCGGCGTGCCGCTGGCGTTGCGGGTGCCGGACTTGATCAGCAGGATGCCGGCGATCATCACGCCGAGGCCGACGGCCTTGTACAGGCCGATGCTTTCGCCCAGCCAGGCGACGCTGACCGCCGTGATCAGGACGATGCCAATGCCTTCCCAAAGGGCGTAGGCGACTCCGACGGGGACACGCTTGACCGCCAGGGCGAGGAAGAAATAGGACAGGCCGATCATCCCGTACATCAGCAGCATGCCTGCGACAGGGGCGTGGGTGGCGGCCAGTTTCATCGAGGTGGTGCCGATCACTTCGGCGCCGATAGCCAGTAACAGATAGATCCAGGAACGCATGTTGCCCTCCCATGGGCACCGCGGAATGGAGGCCGCGGCCAAAGATGACGAAGAGCGGTGGCGAGGGGCGGGAAAGACCCCGAAGCGCAGGGGCGGTCGCCACCGACAGCAGGTGTCGAGGGAGGGAGCTAGAGGTCGCCGGTCCAGTGACGCTCGCGGGAGACCAGACGGGAAGTGGGGAGAGGTAATGCCTTAGTGTTCAACATAATGAACATGATATTACCTCAGGGCATCGTAAAAAGACAATCGATAGGAATTGACTAATTATTTCCTCCGTAAAATGGCGGATTCAGGAACGGTAGTCGAAACGGAGGCTTTTCCGTGTGCAATATCCTGTTCTTCTCTCGAATAAGAAACGCCAGGCGGGGCCTGGCGTCGGGGGCGGAGCGGCACTGGCGGAGGCGGGCTTCAATCGGCGAAGGCCAGTTTGTCCTTCCAGTATTTCTCCAGTTTCGCGGTGTCGTGGTCGCTGGGGTGGAAGCCCGGCCGGTAGTAGTCCAGGTAGGGCAGCAGCAGGCGGGTGAAGAAGCCCTTGCGCAGGCCGAACAGGGTGCCCAGGCCATGCTTCCAGGAGCGCCAGTTGAACAATTGGCCGTCCTTGCGTAGCAGGTCGAGCTGGAACCAGCCGATGACGCCGAAGAACATCAGGGTGGTCAGCATCATCACCAGAACCCGGGTGAAGTAGCCGCCGTAGACTTTCTGGTACACATCGTAGGCGACATTCTTGTGTTCGTTCTCCTCGATGGCATGCCACATCCACAGCTTGTACATCTTCGGCGACTGCATCTGGATGGTCAGGTCTTCGCGCTTGAGCAGCTGCGCGGCCATGGTCGCGGTGAAATGCTCGAGGGCGCAGGTGATCGCCAACTGGTGTTTCCTGGTGGTGACCTTGCTGACGTTTTCCAGCAGGACCTTGATCCGCAGTTCGAGGCACTCCAGGTCGACCCCGTGCTCCTCGGCATATTCGTTGTAGGCGGCATGCTCCTTGGAGTGCATCGCCTCCTGGCCGATGAAGGCGCTGACGTCCTTCTTCAGTTGCGGATCCTCCAGGCGGTCGCGCACCGCGCGCACGCTATCGACGAAGAATTTTTCGCCGTAGGGGAAGAGCGAGGACAGGTTGTTCATGAACTGGGTCATGAAGGGTTGGCCGTCCCACCAGTACTTCGGGGTTTCGCTGAAGCTGAAATCCATCCTCCGCACGGGGAAATTGGCGCGAACCGGGGAGGCGGTGCCAGTGGCAGTCATGGCTAACTCCTTTTGTTGTTCTGGGGAGGGGAAACGCGCAGGTTTCCTCGGGTTCCCTATGGCGAGCTCGCTATAACACCTCTGAATGTGTCATTAGCTGATGTAATTATTGCAGGATTGTCCAACAGCGGGAGGTCATTCCTGGCCATTTCGAAGTCATTAATGGCCAGGTCGGCTCGACCAGACGGAAGATGGGGCGCAAGGAGCGAACGCGGGGCGCCAGGGCGCGCCCCGGCGTATCAACGCTCGTCGAGAGCGAACGCGGTGAGACTGAAGGTGGAGATGCCGGCGTCCTGCAGGCGAGTGGAGCCGCCGAGTTCCGGCAGGTCGATGATCGCCGCGGCCTCGAAGACCCTGGCCCCGAGGCGTCGTACCAGGCTCGCGGCCGCCAGCAGGGTCCCGCCGGTGGCGATGAGGTCGTCGAAGATCAGTACGCTGTCGCCTTCGCAGAGGCTGTCGGCATGTACTTCGAGGAAGGCCTCGCCGTATTCGGTCTGGTAGCCCTCGGCGAGTACGTCGGCGGGTAGCTTGCCCTGCTTGCGGAACAGGACCAGCGGCTTGTTCAGCGCATAGGCCACCGCCGAGCCGATGAGGAAGCCGCGGGCATCCATGGCGCCGATGTGGCTGAAATCGGCCTCGATGTAGCGCTGGACGAAGCTGTCCACGGTCATGCGCAGCGCGCGTGGCGACTGGAACAGCGGGGTGATGTCGCGGAACACCACGCCGGGCTTGGGAAAGTCCGGCACGGCGCGGATCTGCGACTTGAGGGTGAACTCGTCGAAAATCATGGAAGATCCTGGGCTGGGCGTTTTTCGGGGCCCATCATACAACGGGCCCGCGCTGAGGCGGGCCCGTCGGCGGTTCGCAGGCGCTTCAGCCTTCCAGCTGGCCGCCGGCGAGGGCGCACAGCTCGATGGAGTCGAGGATGTGCACTTCCTTGCCTTCCGCGCTGATCAGGCCGTTCTGCTGGAAGCGGGTGAAGACCCGCGACACGGTTTCCACGGCCAGGCCGAGATAGTTGCCGATCTCGTTGCGCGACATGGCCAGGCGGAACTGCTGGGCGGAGAAGCCACGGGCACGGAAGCGCGCCGACAGGTTGACCAGGAAGGTGGCGATGCGCTCGTCGGCAGTCTTCTTCGACAGCAGCAGCATCATCTGCTGGTCATCGCGGATTTCCCGGCTCATCAGGCGCATCAGTTGGCGGCGCAGTTGCGGCAGCTGCTCGGACAGTTCGTCCAGGCGCTCGAAGGGAATCTCGCAGACCGAGGTGGTTTCCAGGGCCTGGGCGGATACCGGATAGGTCTCGGTATCCATCCCGGACAGGCCGACCAGCTCGCTGGGCAGGTGGAAGCCGGTGATCTGCTCTTCGCCGGCATCGGTGATGCTGAAGGTTTTCAGGGCGCCGGAGCGCACGGCAAAGACCGAGCCGAAAGGATCGCCCTGGCGGAACAGGAATTCGCCTTTCTTCAGGGGACGACCGCGCTTGACGATCTCGTCCAGCGAATCCATGTCTTCCACGGTCAGCGACAGGGGGAGGCACAGCGGGGCCAGACTGCAATCCTTGCAGTGTGCTTGGGGCAGTGCGCGCACCTTGATGGTTTCGGCCATTGAGGGGTCCTTGCTAGGTTAAAGGCACAACAGGAGTAAGGGTAACGCAGCCGCGATGCGGGTGCCAGCCATAGGTCTGGCAACGACCATTTCTGACAGGCCGATGGCGTTTCCAATCAGTGACTTGCGTCAAACAACTGCGACTACCTGTCGCACCCTGTCAAGGGGCGATGAAAAGGGGGCTCAAGTTCGCGACGCGTGGGCCGATCCAATGGAAGAATTCCATTTTTCCCGGAGTGACTGGAATGTTGACCCTCAGTGGCTGGATCACCACCCAGGTGCCGCCCTCGTCGCGCGCCGCCGCGGACGCCAAGGCCGCGCGGACCGGCACCGCCGAGCAGGCGGAAGACCCGGCCGCCGGTACCGACGCCGCCGATCAGCATGTACGGCTTTCCCAGGCAGGGCGCGAGCTGGCCGCCACCATGGGGGTGCCGGTGGAGGAGGAGGACGAGGATATCCCGCAGGAGTTGCGGCCGATGGTGAAGATGATCCGCGAGTTGAAGAAGAAGATCGAGGAGAAGCTCAGGGAGCTGCAGGAGGCCATGAGGTCGTCCGATCCGGGGGCGAAGGAGGCTCGCGTGCCTGAGTTGCAGAAGGAGTTGCAACAACTCAACTCCGCCCTGCAGACGGCAACGGCAGCGATGGCATCGGCCATCAAGGAGATGGGTATCAGCGACCCGGCGCTGATCATGAAGGTCATGGGCAGCCGGTAGAAGGGGCGGGGATTCACCGCCCTGTCGTGCGGGCAGGGCGGTGCGCTTTCAGATCACCCGGGAGAAGCGCTGCCGGTTGAGGCTGGGCAGGTAGCGGTCGAACAGCATGCAGATCGAACGCACCAGCAGACGCCCGGAGGAGGTGATGTCGATGCCCTTGGCGTCCAGGCGGATCAGGCCGTCGGCGGCGAAGCGTTCGAGATCGGGCCACAGCTCGGCGAAGTAACTGCGGAAGTCGATGCCGAACTCTGTCTCGATATCCTCGAAGGCCAGTTCGAAGTGGCAGATCAGTTGCTGGATCACCGCGCGCCGCACCCGGTCGTCGCTGTTGCAGTGCAGGCCGCGACGGATCGCCAACTGGCCGTTGTCGAGGCTGGTCTGGTAGTCGTTGATGTCGCTGCTGTTCTGGCTGTAGAGGTCGCCGATCTGGCTGATCGCCGAGACCCCGAGACCTACCAGGTCGCAATGCCCGTGGGTGGTGTAGCCCTGGAAGTTGCGTTGCAGGGTGCCGTCTTCCTGGGCGCTGGCCAGCTCGTCGTCGGGCAGGGCGAAGTGATCCATGCCGATATAGCGGTAGCCCGCCGCGGCGAGTTGCTCGGTGGTGCGCTGGAGCATTTCCAGCTTCTGGCCCGGGCTCGGCAGGTCGTCGGCGTTGATCCGCCGCTGCGGCATGAAACGCTCGGGCAGGTGGGCGTAGTTGAACACCGAGAGGCGATCCGGCTGTAGCGCGATCACTTCGTCGACCGTGCGGGCGAAGCTGTCCGGCGTCTGTTTCGGCAGTCCGTAGATCAGGTCGAGGTTGATCGAGCGGTACTGCAGGGTGCGCGCGGCCTCGACGATGGTACGGGTCTCCTCCGGGGTCTGCATGCGGTTGACCGCCTTCTGCACCTCCATGTCGAAGTCCTGTACGCCGAGGCTGACGCGGTTGAAACCGAGTTCGCGGAGCAGGCCCATGGTCGACCAGTCGGCCTCGCGTGGGTCGATCTCGATGCCGTAGTCGCCCGAATCGTCGTCCAGCAGGTTGAGGTGGGTGCGCAATTGCGACATGAGTTCGCGCAACTGGCCGGGACTGAGGAAGGTCGGGGTTCCGCCACCGAAGTGCAGTTGCTCGACCACCTGCTCGCGGGAGAGGTGGCGGCTGACGATCTCGATCTCGCGGACCAGGCGCGCGAGGTACGGCGCGCTGCGCCCGCGATCCTTGGTGATCACCTTGTTGCAGGCGCAGTAGTAGCAGATGTTGGCGCAGAACGGGATGTGCACGTAGAGCGACAGGGGGTGTCCGGCCTTCCGGCTGTCGCGCAGGGCGTGCAACTGGTCGAACGGGCCGATGCCTTCGTGGAACTGCACGGCGGTCGGATAGGAGGTGTAACGCGGGCCGGAAAGGTCGTAGCGCCGAATCAGGTCAGCGTCCCAGCGAATGGTGTCGAGCATGCCAGAGATCCCCAGTTGGCGAGCTTTAGTCGGGAAGTCTAGGGATTGCGCCGGGAAGGCCTGTTGATTTGTATCAAGCGGGTGAATGTATACAGGATGTGTCACCCGATGTTGGGACGGGCGTCCGTCAATGCCCCATCAGCCAGGCCTGGTGCGGTCCTGGGAGGGTCCAGAGGCCGAAGAGGATGACCATCAGGCCGCCCACGATGCGTACGCCGCGACGGCGCAGCAGGGCGGTCACCCGTTCGGCGGCCATGCCGGTGGCCAGCAGAACCGGCCAGGTGCCGAGGCCGAACGCCAGCATCAGCAGCGCGCTGTCCAGTGCCGATCCCTGGCTGGTGGCCCAGAGCAGGGTGCTGTAGACCAGCCCGCAGGGCAGCCAGCCCCAGATCGCTCCGAGCAGCAGGGCCCGTGGCAGGCTGGATACCGGCAGCAGGCGCCGGGCGAAGGGTTCCAGGTGGCGCCAGAGACCGCGACCGAGCGCCTCGACGCGGGTCAGGCCGCTCCACCAGCCGGCCAGGTAGAGTCCCATGGCGATCAGCAGCAGCCCGGCGACCACCCGCAGCGCGCCGGCCAACGGGGTGCGCGCCACCGCCCAGCCGGCCAGGCCGAGCAGCAGGCCGGCGCAGGCGTAGCTGAGGATGCGGCCGAGGTTGTAGGCCAGCAGCAGGCGCAGACGACGGCCGCGCTGTTCGGCGGGAATGGCCAGGGTCAGGGCGCCCATCAGGCCGCCGCACATGCCCAGGCAGTGGCCTCCCCCGAGCAGGCCGAGGATCAGCGCGGAAACCAGCAACGGCGCCAGTTCAGCCACGCGGTCGGTCCTCGGGTTTCGACGGCTTCTCCGCTTCGTCGACGCCGGCCTGGTGCTTCGGGTCTTCGTCGTCGAAGAGAATGCTGTGGGCGGGGCCGTCGAGATCGTCGTACTGGCCGCTGTCCACCGCCCAGAAGAACACGTAGATGGCGATGGCGACGATGACGATCGCGACGGGGATCAGGATGTAGAGCGCGGCCATACGGACCTCGGCGAAGGGATTCGGGTCAGCCGCAGGGCGTTGACCACCACCAGCAGCGAACTGACCGACATGCCGATCGCCGCCCAGCCCGGGGTGATCCAGCCGAGCGCGGCGAAGGGCAGGACCAGGCCATTGTACAGGCTGGCCCAGGCCAGGTTCTCGATGATGATATGGCGGGTGCGGCGCGCCAGCCGGAAAGCCTGCACCAGGCTGTCCAGGCGGTTGGACAGGAGCACCGCGTCGGCGCTGGTCTTGGCCAGGTCGGTGGCGCTGCCCATGGCGACGCTGATGTCGGCACCGGCGAGCACCGGTACGTCGTTGACTCCGTCGCCGAGCATCAGCACCCGGCGGCCCTCGCCGTGCAGGCGTTCGAGCATGGCCAGCTTATCGTCCGGGGTCAGGCCGCCGCGGGCTTCGTCGATGCCCAGTTCGGCAGCGACGCTGGCGACCATCGGCGAGGCGTCGCCGGATAGCAGGAGGGTGCGCCAGCCGCGCGCCTTGCAGGCGGCGAGCAGGGCGGGGGCG
This sequence comes from Pseudomonas sp. HMSC067G02, assembly GCF_001813485.1. Lineage (NCBI taxonomy): Bacteria > Pseudomonadati > Pseudomonadota > Gammaproteobacteria > Pseudomonadales > Pseudomonadaceae > Pseudomonas > Pseudomonas sp. HMSC067G02. The sequence continues at coordinate 9,911 of NZ_KV812623.1, read as the reverse complement.
TCGCTGCGCAGGCGGTCGTCGAGACCGAACCAGGCCAGCGGTCCCTGCTCGTCGCCGAGCAGCAGCCACTGTCCGGAGTCGCCGGGCATCGCGGGCGTGGCGCTGCCGCCCAGGTCGCTGACGAAGGCGGCCTGGCCGATGCGCAGGCGGCGGCCTTCCACCAGGCCTTCGAGGCCCAGCCCCGGATGGCTTGCGACGCTGTCGGCGGCCTCCGGCGCACGACCGAAGGCGCGGGCGATGGGGTGTTCGGAACGGTTCTCGAGGGCGGCGGCGAGGGCCAGGCAGCGATCCGCGTCGAGATCGCGCAGGGGTAGCACCTGCTTGAGCGTCAGGCGGCCTTCGGTGAGGGTGCCGGTCTTGTCGAAGATTACCGTGTCGATGTGGTTCAGCCCTTCCAGCACGTGCCCGCGCGTGATCAGCAGGCCGAGCTTGTGCAGGCTGCCGGTGGCCGCGGTGAGCGCGGTGGGCGTGGCCAGCGACAGGGCGCAGGGGCAGGTGGCGACCAGCAGCGACAGCACCACCCAGAAGGCGCGCTGGTGGTCGACCTGCCACCACAGCACGCCGACCGCTGCGGCGACCAGCAGGACGATGAGCAGGAACCACTGCGCGACCTTGTCGGCCAGTTCCGCCAGGCGCGGCTTGTCCGCCTGGGCGCGTTCCAGCAGGCGGACGATGGCCGACAGGCGGCTGTCGTCGCCAAGGGCGCCGACCTCGACGGTCAGCGGCCCCTCGACGTTCAGGGTACCGCCGGTGACGGCGTCGCCGGCCTGGCGTGGATGGGGCAGGTACTCGCCGGTGAGCAGCGACTCGTCGACGCTGGACTGGCCGTCGAGGATCACTCCGTCGGCCGGCAGCACGGCGCCTGGCGGTACCAGTACGCGGTCGCCGACGCGCAGTTCGCTGAGCAGGATGCGCTCGCCCTGGTTGGCGGCGTCCAGGCGCAGGCAGGACGCCGGCAGCAGGTTGACCAGTTGCGCGGTGGAGGCGGCGGTGCGCTCCCGCGCCCGGCGTTCGAGGTAGCGGCCGGCGAGGAGGAACAGGGCGAACATGCCGACCGCGTCGAAATACAGCTCGCCCTGGCCGGTGATCGTCGACCAGATGCCGGCGACGTAGGCGCCGCCGATCGCCAGCGACACCGAGACGTCCATGGTCAGGTGGCGGGTGCGCAGGTCGCGCAGGGCGCCACGGAAGAACTGGCCGCAGCAGTAGAAGACGATCGGCGTGGTGAGGATCAGGCTGACCCAGCGCAGGATGCGGTCCATGCCGGCGGAAAGGTCGAGGTTGAATTCCGGCCAGGTCGCCATCACCGCCATCATCACCTGGATCCACAGCAGCCCGGCGACACCGAGCTGGCGCAGGGCGCGGCGGTTCTCCATGGCCAGGCGCTCGGTGGCGCGGTCGGGTTGGTAGGGATGGCCGGCATAGCCGATCTGGCGCAGTTCGCCGAGCAACTGGCTGAGCGGCAACTGGCTGTCCTGCCAGCGCACGTGCAGGCGATGGTTGGACAGGTTGAGCCGCGCCTCGGCCACGCCAGGCAACTGGCGCAGGTGCTTCTCGATCAGCCAGCCGCAGGCGGCGCAACTGATGCCTTCGATCATCAGGCTGGTTTCCGCCAGCTCGCCCTCATGGCGGACGAAGCCGCCCTGTACGTCCGGGCGGTCGTAGAGCTGCAACTCTTCGCTGAGCGCCTTGGGCAAGGCTTCGGGATTGGCGGCGTTTTCGCTGCGGTGCCGGTAGTAGCTTTCCAGGCCGCCGGCGACGATGGCCTCGGCCACCGCCTGGCAGCCCGGACAGCACATGGCCCGCGTCTCGCCGAGCACGCGGGCCTCGAAGCGGCTGCCGGCGGGGACCGGCAAGCCGCAGTGGTAGCAGGGCAGGGGGGCGCTCATGGGCGCTTCGCTTCTGCTCCCTGGAGCGGTTCGTCACCCAGCTCCATGACCACGGTCGGCGATACCACCTCTTCCTCGAACAGGCGCCACTGGCCGCTGCCTTCCTGGCCGAGCAGTTCGACGAAGCGACGGCCCTCGACGGCGTCGGTCAGTTGCCCGACGTAGCGCTCGCGGTCGGAGTTACTGCGCAGCAGCTCCACGCGGCGGTCCTTCTCCGGCTGGGTCGGCGAGATCAGGTTGAGGGTGAGTTGCTCCGGACGGCTGTTGCCGGTCAGGCGCACTTCGACTTCGCCGGTCAGGTCGTCGACCTTGACCTTGGCGTGCACTTGCAGGCGTACGGCCAGGTTCTCGCGTTCCAGGGAGCGGTTGATGCCCTTGCCGGCCTCGTAGTAGTTGTCGGTGACCAGGGTGTCCTGGTTGCGCACTGCGATGGTGACCAGGCTCAGCCCGAGCACCACCGAGGTCGCCAGGAGGGCCACGATGAACCAGGCCCAGAAGTGTTTGTACCAGGGTTGAGGGTGGGTCTCGGACTGCATGCTCAAGTTACTCAACGGGTGCGTGGGCCAATGAAGCGACTCTTCGCTTCTTTATGGATGCTCGGGTCGTCGGCCGACTCGATGGTGAAGACGATCTCGTTGGTGGTCGAAGGCAGCTTCTCCGGCTCGATGGACAGTTCCATCGGCAGGTTGAGGATGTCGCCCGCCGCCACCTTCAGCTCGCGCCGGCCTTCCAGGGTCAGGCCTTCGAGGCCCTTGGCGCCGAGGATGTAGGTGTGGTCCTGCTGATCCTTGTTCATGATCTTCAGGCTGTACACGTTCTCGATGCGGCCGAGTTCGTTCTCGCGGTAGAGCACGCGGTCCTTGCTGACGTCGAAGCCGACCAGCGGACGCAGGACCACCGCGGTGATCAGGGCGGAAATCATCAGTACCAGGGCGATGGCGTAGCCGATCAGGCGCGGCCGGGCCAGGTGGGTCTTCTGGCCGTTGAGGTTGTGCTCGGTGGTGTAGCTGATCAGCCCTTTCGGGTAGTTCATCTTCTCCATGATGCTGTCGCAGGCGTCGATGCACGCGGCGCAGCCGATGCACTCGATCTGCAGGCCGTCGCGGATGTCGATGCCGGTCGGGCAGACCTGCACGCACATCGTGCAGTCGATGCAGTCGCCCAGGTCCTGGGCCTTGTAGTCGAGGGACTTCTTGCGCGGGCCGCGCTTCTCGCCGCGACGCGGATCGTAGGAGACGATCAGGGTGTCCTTGTCGAACATCACGCTCTGGAAGCGCGCGTAGGGGCACATGTAGATGCACACCTGCTCGCGCAGCCAGCCGGCGTTGCCGTAGGTGGCCAGGGTGAAGAAGCCGACCCAGAAGTAGGCCCAGCCGTCGGCCTGGCCGGTGAGCAGCTCGGGAATCAGCTCGCGGATCGGCGAGAAGTAGCCGACGAAGGTCAGGCCGGTGACCAGGCCGATCAGCAGCCACAGGCTGTGCTTGGCGGTCTTGCGCAGCAGCTTGTTGCCGCTCATCGGGGCCTTGTCCAGCTTGATGCGCTGGTTGCGGTCGCCTTCGGTGACCTTCTCGCACCACATGTAGATCCAGGTCCACACGCTCTGCGGGCAGGTATAGCCGCACCAGACGCGGCCGGCGAACACGGTGATGAAGAACAGGCCGAAGGCGCAGACGATCAGCAGCCAGGACAGCAGCATGAAGTCCTGCGGCCAGAAGGTGGCGCCGAAGATGTAGAACTTGCGCTCGGGCAGGTCCCACCAGACGGCCTGGCGGCCGCTCCAGTTGAGCCAGACGGTTCCGAAGTAGAGGAGGAAGAGCGCCGCACCGCCGACCATGCGCAGTCGGCGGAAGATACCGGTGAAGGCCCGGGTGTAGATCTTCTCGCGCTTGGCGTAGAGATCGTTGTTATTGGTGTCGCCCTTGGCAGGCGGGGTGACGTCTTGAACGGGAATCTGTTTGCTCATCAGTGCGTACCACGGCAGTGGGGGGCGCCCGGCCGGTACATGCCGACAGGGTCAGAAAATAGTTGCACGCCTACTGATTATACGCCTGATCTATCAGGCTTTTTGCGGTAACTGTGCGACTTTTGGTCGCGTATTGTCCCATTCGCGCTTTTCTTTTGCACAAAATAAAACGGCGCCGGGGTTGCCGGCGCCGTCTGGGTCGTGGGGGAGGGAGCGCTTATTCGGCGCTCTTCTCGCCGTGCGACAGGCTGTATACGTAGGCGGCCAGCAGGTGCACCTTGTCGTTGCCCAGGTGTTCCTGTTGCGCCGGCATCACACCCTGGCGACCGTAGCGGATGGTCTGCTGCAGTTGCGCGAAGCTGGAGCCGTAGATGAACGCGCCGGGGTGGGTCAGATCGGGAGCGCCCATCGCCGGGGTGCCCTTGCCTTCCGGACCGTGGCAGGCGACGCAGGTGGTAGCGAAGACCTGCTTGCCGGCCTCGATGTCTGCCTTGGCGCCTTCCGGCAGCTTACGGCCATCCATCTGGGTGAGGACGAAAGCGGCGACGTTCTTCACGCCTTCCTCGCCGATCACTTCACCCCAGGCCGGCATGGCGGCGTGGCGGCCAGCCATGATGGTGGTCTTGATGGTTTCCGGCTCGCCGCCCCAGCGCCAGTCGGCGTCGGTCAGGTTGGGGAAGCCGTAGGCGCCCTTGGCGTCGGAGCCGTGGCAGATCGAGCAGTTGGAGGCGAACAGGCGACCGCCCATTTTCACCGCCTGCGGATCCTTGGCGACTTCCTCGATGGGCATCGCGGCGAACTTGGCGAAGATCGGGCCGTATTTCTCGTCGGCCTTGGCCATTTCCTTTTCCCACTGGTGGACGCCGGTCCAGCCTTTTTCCTTGTCGGCGAATTCGTCGGCGGACTGGTAGCCCGGCATCAGGCCTTTCCAGGTGCCCAGGCCCGGGTACAGGGCCAGGTACCCCACGGCGAACACCAGGGTGCCGACGAACAGCATGAACCACCACTTTGGCAGCGGGTTGTCGTACTCCTCGATGCCGTCGTAGGAGTGGCCCACGGTCTCGTCGGTGGTGCTGCTGCGCTGGCCCTTGCGGGTGGCGAAGATCAGCCAGGTCAGCGCCAGCAGGGTGCCGAGGGTGAGAGCTGTAATGTACAGACTCCAGAAGGTCGTCATTCTTTGTTACTCCTAGAAGCTTGCTCGACGTGCTTTTTGGCTTCGGGATCGTCTGCGAAGGGCAGCATCGTCGCTTCGTCGAAGCTCTTCTTGCGCTTGCCGCTGTAGGCCCAGATCACCAGGCCGATGAAGGCGACCATGATCACCACGGTGCCCAGTCCACGCAGAGTCCCGATATCCATCACACTCACCGTTTGCTCTTGATAGAGGTTCCCAGGCCTTGAAGGAACGCCACCAGGGCGTCCATCTCGGTCTTGCCCTTCACGGCTTCACGTGCACCGGCGATGTCCTCGTCGGTGTAAGGCACGCCCAGCTTGCGCAGGACTTCCATCTTGGTGGCGGTGTCCTTGCCATCAAGCTTGTTCTCTACCAGCCACGGGTAGGCAGGCATCTTCGACTCGGGCACCACGTTGCGCGGGTTGTACAGGTGCGCGCGGTGCCAGTCGTCGGAGTAACGGCCGCCGACGCGGGCCAGGTCCGGGCCGGTACGCTTGGAACCCCACAGGAAGGGGTGGTCCCAGACGCTTTCACCGGCGACCGAGTAATGGCCGTAGCGTTCGGTCTCGGCACGGAACGGACGGACCATCTGCGAGTGGCAGCCGACGCAGCCTTCGCGGATGTAAATGTCGCGACCTTCCAGTTCCAGGGCGGTACGCGGCTTCATGCCTTCGACCGGGGTATTGGTCACGTCCTGGAAGAACAGCGGAACGATCTGGGTCAGGCCGCCGATGCTGACGGCGATCACCATGAAGATGGCCAGCAGGCCGACGTTCTTCTCGAGTATTTCGTGGTTCTTCATTTACGTCGGGCTCCTCAGGCGATCTGCGCGGCGGCTTCGTATTCGGCCGGCTTGGCAGCACGCACGGTGCGCCAGGTGTTGTAGGCCATCAGCAGCATGCCGGTGAGGAAGAAACCACCGCCGATCATGCGCACGATGAAGCCCGGGTGGCTTGCGACCAGTGCTTCAACGAAGGAGTAGGTCAGGGTGCCGTCCTCGTTGACCGCGCGCCACATCAGGCCCTGGGTGATGCCGTTGACCCACATCGAGGCGATGTACAGCACGGTGCCGATGGTGGCCAGCCAGAAGTGCGCGTTGATCAGGCCGATGCTGTGCATCTGCGGGCGACCGAAGACTTTCGGGATCAGGTGGTAGAGCGAGCCGATGGAGATCATCGCCACCCAGCCGAGGGCGCCGGCGTGCACGTGGCCGATGGTCCAGTCGGTGTAGTGGGAGAGGGCGTTGACGGTCTTGATCGCCATCATCGGGCCTTCGAAGGTGGACATGCCGTAGAAGGCCAGGGAGACCACCAGGAAGCGCAGGATCGGGTCGGTGCGCAGCTTATGCCAGGCGCCGGAGAGGGTCATCATGCCGTTGATCATGCCGCCCCAGCTCGGCGCCAGGAGGATCAGCGACATCACCATGCCCAGCGACTGCGCCCAGTCCGGCAGCGCGGTGTAGTGCAGGTGGTGCGGGCCGGCCCAGATGTACAGGGAGATCAGCGCCCAGAAGTGGACGATGGACAGGCGATAGGAATAGACCGGACGCTCGGCCTGCTTGGGCACGAAGTAGTACATCATGCCGAGGAAGCCGGTGGTCAGGAAGAAGCCCACGGCGTTGTGGCCGTACCACCACTGGACCATCGCATCGGTGGCGCCGGAGTAGGCGGAGTAGGACTTGAACCAGCTCACCGGCAGCGACATGTGGTTGACGATATGCAGCATCGCCGTCACCAGGATGAAGGCACCGTAGAACCAGTTGCCCACATAGATGTGCTTGACCTT
>NZ_KV812623.1:0-3003 GCF_001813485.1 Pseudomonas sp. HMSC067G02 | reverse complement strand
TGCCCACATAGATGTGCTTGACCTTGCGCTTGACGATGGTGCCGAAGAACACGATCGCGTAGGTGATCCAGACGATCGCCAGGAGGATGGCCAGCGGCCATTCCAGTTCGGCGTATTCCTTGGAGGTGGTGAAACCCTGCGGCAGGGTCAGCACGGCGCCCACGATCACGGCCTGCCAACCCCAGAAGGTGAAGGCCGCCAGCGTGTCTGAAATCAGTCGGGCTTGCGAGGTACGTTGCACCACGTAGTACGAGGTGGCGAAGAGGGCGCACCCACCGAAGGCGAAGATCACCGCGTTGGTGTGCAGGGGGCGAAGGCGGCCGAAGCTCGTCCACGGCAGGTCGAAGTTCAATTCGGGCCATACCAGTTGGGCGGCGATCAGGACACCGAGACCCATTCCAATGACCCCCCAGACCACCGTCATAACGGCGAACTGGCGGACCACCTTATAGTTATAAGCAGTCTGACTGATTGCTGTGCTCATGCTAGGGGTTCCACGGTTAATGGACTTTTTTAGGGACAAAAAATCGGCGGCAAGTATGGAGAAAGCGGGTGGGCATTGCAACGCGCCAGGCCAGGGGCGACGCCAGTTTGATGCCTGCTTCAGAGCGCTTTCCAAGGCGGCCGTATGGCTTTCTGGCGCTATCCGGACGAGTGGGTTCGGCCGGTGAAGTTAGGTGTCCCGTCGCTCTGCCGGAGAGGGACGAATGCAGAGCAGCTTAGACGCGATTGAAAAGGATGGGTAGGAAAGGCGTCCGCTGGTGCGACACTTCGTCGCGCCGCCTGGGACTAAGGTCTGAGACCGGGGGGAGGACCCGCGCCCGGGAGGGCGCGGGTGGGGGGAGGGGTCAGTTGCTGCCCTGGTTGTGCGACAGGTTGTAGATGTAGGCGGCCAGGATGTGCACCTTTTCCTTGCCCAGGTAGGGCTCCTGGGCCGGCATCTGGCCCTGGCGGCCATGGCGGATGGTTTGTTGGAGCTGGGCGTAGCTGGAGCCGTAGATGAACGCGCCGGGGTTGGTCAGGTTCGGCGCGCCGACCAGGGCGGTACCCTTGCCTTCCGGACCGTGGCAGGCGACGCAGTTGACCGAGAAGATCTGCTTGCCGGCCTCGACGTCGGCCTTGGTGCCTTCCGGCAGCTTCAGCCCGGCGAGTTCGGTGCGGACGTAGGCGGCGACGTTCTTCACCCCGTCTTCGCCGAGGATGTCGCCCCAGGCCGCCATGATCGCGTGGCGACCGCCGAGGATGGTGGTCTCGATGCTCTGCGGGTCACCGCCCCAGCGCCACTCGTTGTCGGCCAGGTTGGGGAAGCCGAGGGCGCCCTTGGCGTCGGAACCGTGGCAGATCGAGCAGTAGGTGGCGAACATGCGGCTGCCCATCTTCATGGCGTGCTCGTCCTTGGCCACTTCCTCGATAGGCATGGCGGCGTACTTGGCGAAGATCGGCCCATACTTCTCCTGGGCGATGTTCATCTCGCGTTCCCACTGCTTGTCCTGGGTCCAGCCGCCCTCGTAGCCCGGCAGCACGCCTTTCCAGTTACCCAGGCCCGGGTACAGGACCAGGTAGCCGACGGAGAAGACGATGGTGCCGATGTACAGCATGAACCACCACTTCGGCAGCGGGTTGTCATACTCCTCGATGCCGTCGTAGGAGTGGCCCATGGTCTTTTCGGTAGTACCCTTGGCCTCGCCCTTGCGGGTGGCGAAGACCAGCCAGAGCAGGGCGATCAAGGTACCGACGGTAAGAGCTGTGATGTACAGACTCCAGAAGGTGGTCATTCTTTGTTACTCCTAGAAGCTTGCTCGACGTGCTTTTTGGCTTCGGGATCGTCTGCGAAGGGCAGCATCGTCGCTTCGTCAAAGCTCTTCTTGCGTTTGCCGCTGTAGGCCCAGATCACCAGACCGATGAAGGCGACCATGATCAGCAGCGTGCCGAGTCCTCGCAGCGTCCCGATATCCATTGCCGTCACCGTTTGTTCTTGATCGAGGTGCCGAGCACCTGCAGGTAGGCGACCACGGCATCCATTTCGGTCTTGCCTTTCAGCGAGTCCTTGGCGCCTTTGATGTCTTCGTCGGTATAGGGCACGCCGAGGGTGCGCATCACTTCGAGCTTCTTCTCGATGTCCTTGCCGTCGAGCTTGTTCTCCACCAGCCACGGGTAGGCCGGCATCTTCGACTCGGGCACCACGTTGCGCGGGTTGAACAGGTGCGCGCGGTGCCAGTCGTCGGAGTAGCGGCTACCGACGCGGGCCAGGTCCGGACCGGTACGCTTGGAACCCCACAGGAACGGGTGGTCCCAGACGCTCTCGCCGGCCACCGAGTAGTGGCCGTAGCGTTCGGTTTCGGCGCGGAACGGACGGATCATCTGCGAGTGGCAGCCGACGCAGCCTTCGCGGATATAGATGTCGCGGCCTTCCAGTTGCAGCGCGGTATAGGGCTTCATGCCTTCGACCGGGGTGTTGGTCACGTCCTGGAAGAACAGCGGCACGATCTGGGTCAGGCCGCCGATGCTCACGGCCACGGCCATGCATAGCGCCAGTAGGCCGACGTTCTTCTCGAGTATTTCGTGTTTCATGCTCGGCTCCTCAGGCGATCTGTGCGGCGGCTTCGTATTCGGCCGGCTTGGCGGCACTGACGGTGCGCCAGGTGTTGTAGGCCATCAGGAACATGCCGAGCAGGAAGATGAAACCGCCGAGCATGCGCACGATGAAGCCGGGGTGGCCGGCGGCCAGCGCTTCGACGAAGGAGTAGGTCAGGGTGCCGTCCTCGTTGACCGCGCGCCACATCAGGCCCTGGGTGATGCCGTTGACCCACATCGAGGCGATGTACAGCACGGTGCCGATGGTGGCCAGCCAGAAGTGCGCGTTGATCAGGCCCAGGCTGTACATCTTCTCGCGGCCGAAGACCTTCGGGATCAGGTGGTAGAGCGAGCCGATGGAAACCATCGCGACCCAGCCGAGGGCGCCGGCGTGTACGTGGCCGATGGTCCAGTCGGTGTAGTGGGAGA
>NZ_KV812622.1:0-61204 GCF_001813485.1 Pseudomonas sp. HMSC067G02 | reverse complement strand
CTTCGCCCTGTTCGATTCGGCCAATGACGAATGGTTGGAGTGGGCGCCGAAGATTCCTCTGAAGGAAACCGCCCGCCGCTGATTGTCGGATCGGCAAAAAGAAACGCCGCTTACCTGGGTAAGCGGCGTTTTCGTTCATGCATGCATGCTGGGGAGTGGGTGTCAGTGAGTGCTGAGATGCGCCCGGGTGGTCAGCAGGTACACCGGCAAGCCGGAGATCAGGATCAGCAGCGCGGCGTAGGGTGCGGCGGCAGCGTACTCCAGGTTGGCGGTGTGCACCCAGACCGAGGTGGCCAGGGTCGACAGCCCGGTGGGACCTAGCACCAGGGTGGCGGTCAGTTCCTTCATGGTGTCGAGGAACACCAGCACGAAGCCGGCGCCGATGGCCGGCGAGATGATCGGCAGGGTGATCCGCAGGAAGGCCATCAAGGGCGTCTGGCCGAGAGTGCGGGCGGCTTCCTCCAACTGCGGCGAGGCCTTTTCCAGGGCCACGCGGATCGGTGCCTGGGTCAGCGGCATGAACAGCAGGGCATAGGCGACCAGCAGCAAGCCGGTGGTCTGGTAGGTGGCTGGCAGGTAGTGCAGCGAGAAGTACACCAGCGAGAGGGCGATCACCAGTCCCGGCAACGCTTGCAGCAGGTACGGCAGGCGCTGGGTCCAGCGCGCCAGGGCGCCGGGGTAGCGCACCACCAGGATGCTTACGGGCAGCGCCAGCAGGCAACTGAGCAGGGCCCCGCCGAAGGCCAGCGACAGGGAGGAAAGCAGGGTCGAGGCGATTTCCATCAGCGGGAAGCTGGCCGAGGAGCCTTCGTACAGCCAATAACCGAGCATCACCAGGGGGATACCGGTACCGACCAGCACCAGCGTCGCCAGCAGCGCCTGGAGCGGCCACTTGCCGAACCCCAGGCGGACTCGTTCGGCCCGCCGCGCGCTGCCCTGGCCGGTGCGTACCAGGCGGCCGCGGCCGCGCATGCGCAACTCCAGCCAGAGCAGCAGGAAGCACAGTGCCAGGAGTACCGAGGAGAGCATCGCCGCGGTGGCGTTGCTGAACTCCAGTTCGAACTCCTGGTAGATGGCTGTGGTGAAGGTCTGGTAGCGCAGGATCGACAGCGCGCCGAACTCCACCAGCATGTGCAGCGCCACCAGTAGCCCGGTGGCGGCCAGGGTCGGGCGCAGCAGCGGCAGGGTGACCCGCAGGAACACCTGGCGCCGCGACAGACCGAGCATCCGCGCCGACTCCTCCAGGGAAGGATCGATGCCGCGCAGGGTCGCCGCTACCGGCAGGTAGACCAGCGGATACTTGGACATGGTCATGACCAGGATGGCGCCGCCGAGGCCTTCGTACATCGGGCTCAGCGAAACCCAGGTGAAACTGCTGACGAAGGCGGGGATGGCGAACGGCAGGCACAGCACCACGTTCCAGAAGCGCCGTGCCGGCAGGTCGCTGCGCTCGACGCACCAGGCCAGGGCCAGGCCGAGCAGGGCGCTGAGCAGGGTCACGCCGAACATCAGCCACAGGGTGTTGCCCAGCAAGCGGAATACGTAGGGGCGCCAGAGCAGTTGCCAGGCGCTGTGCCAGCCGGCGTCCCAGGCCTTGGCCGCGACGTAGAGCAGCGGCAGGCTGGCCAGCAGGGCGAGGAGCAGGACCGGCAGGAACAGCCAGAATGGCGTTCGCCGGCGCGAGCCCGTGCGCAGGCGCACGGGCGTGGAGGCGGCGCCGATCAATTCAGGCCAACGTCGCGTTCGAGGCTGAGGGCCTCGCTGGCCTCACCCAGGTCGGCCGGGGTCAGTTTCGGTGGGTCCAGTTCGGCGAACGGCTTCAGCGCCGGATCGGCCTGCATCCCCTTGCGCATCGGGTACTCGGCGGACTGGCTGAGGATCGCCTTCTGGCCTTCCTCGCTGAGCATGAAGGCGACGAACTGCTGGGCTTCCCTGGGGTGCTTGCTGGACTTGAGCACTGCGGCGCCGGAGACGGTGACCAGCGCGCCCGGGTCCTGGTTGCCGAAGTAGTGCAGGCGCGAGTTCAACTCGCCCTTTTCCTTCTTCAGGGTGTACCAGTAGTAGTTGTTGATCAGCGCCATGTCGACCTCGCCGTTCTCCACGGCTTTCATGGCGGTGACGTTGTTGGTGTAGATCGAGCCGAAGGCCTTCAGGCCGGTCAGCCAATCCTCGGCTTCCTCCTGGCCCTTGAGCTTGATCACTGCGGCGACCTGTTCGAGGAAGGCGCCACTGGTGGGCACGAAGCCGAAACGGCCGGACCAGGACGGATCGGAAAGATCCATCAGGCTCTTCGGCAGATCCTTCTCGTCGATCTTCTTCGGGTTGTAGGCCAGTACCCGGGTGCGGGCGGTGATGCCGATCCAGTCGCCGTTGCCGCCGGCGTGCTCCGGCTCGACCAGGGCCAGGGTCTCTGGCTCCAGCTTGGCCAGCAGGCCGGCGCTGGCCAGGCGGATCAACGGTGGCGATTCCTCGGTGTAGAGCACGTCGGCCGGCGAGCGCGCGCCTTCCTCGGTGATCTGGCTGGCGAGCTGGCCATCGCCGCCCTTGCGGATCTTCACCTGGATGCCGGTCTTGTCCTGGAAGGCCTTGGCGATGGCGATACCGGTGGCGGCGTGCTGGCCATTGTAGAGGGTAAGGGTGACGGGATCGGCCGCCGCATTGAGGGAAAGCGAACCGAGCAGGCACGCCAGGGCGGCGTGGCGGAAACGGTTGAGAAGTCGAACAGGCATGGATTCTCCCCGTGGGTTACAAATGCGAATGTAACCAATTATATCTTCGCGGGAGCTTCGGGCCTATCGGAAAAGTCCACGGCCCTGTCAGGCAGGGCCGTGGCAGACGCTTCACGCCGGTTCGCCGGCTTCCTCCGGCTCGCTGGCTGCGCGGGTTTCGCCGCTGGCGGCGGCATCCCGGCGACGGATGTATTTCCAGTCGGCTTCGTCGATATAGATGCCGTTCGGGCCGCTACCGCCTTCCAGGTCGATCGCCACGTGTGCGGAAACCTGCGGCTTCACGCTCGCCAGGATCGGCACGAAGCCCAGTTGCAGGCTGGTCTCCAGCAGCGCGGCCTGGTTGCGCTCGTCGATGTCCGCCGCCTCGTCCAGGTAGTAGGGCAGGCGCACGCGCCCGGCCTGCTCGCGGTCCATCAGGTGCAGCAACAGGTACATGTTGGTCAGCGCCTTGATGGTCATGGTGGTGCCGTTGGAGGCGGCGCCGTCGATGTCGGTGTGCATGATCGGCTGGCCGTTGACCTTGGTGATCTCGAAGGCCAGTTCGAACAGGTCCTTCAGGCCCAACTGGTTGTGGTTGGCGGCGACCAGGCGGGCCAGGTATTCCTTGGCCTCCTCGTTCTTCGCGTCCTGCTCGGCGCTCTGGGTCAGGTCGAACACCGAGAGGTTCTCGCCTTCCTCGTACTGGCCGGCGCTGTGGATGATCTGGTCGATGTGCTTGAGCGCATCCTTGTTCGGCGCGAGGACGATGCGGAAGCTCTGCAGGTTGGACACCTGGCGCTTGTTGATCTCGCGGTTGAACAGGGCCAACTGGTGTTCCAGGTTGTCGTAGTCGCTGCGGATGTTGCGCAGGGTCCGGGCGATGTCGGTGACCGCCGCGCGGCGCGCCTTGGCCAGCGTCAGGGCCTCGTCCTGGCGATGCGCGTAGGCGTTGATCAACAGCTTCAGGCGGCGCTCGGTGTCGTCTTCGCTATCGAACTTGGCGACGCCCTTCAGGCGCACCTGGGCGTACAGCGCCTCGATCTGCCCGTCGATGCGCTGCAGCGCCTGCCAGGTGTCCTGGTAGTCGTTGAGCAGCGGCAGCAGGTTGTCCAGCGAGTCGTCCACCGGCTCCATGAACGGCGTGCCGAAGGGCAGGTCGGCCGGCAGTAGCTGGCGGCGGCGCAGGGCATCTTCCAGGGTGCGCTCCTTGGCCTCCAGGTCGCCCAGTTGCCGGGCCACCAGTTGCAGGCGCGCGGAGAGCTGCTGGACGCGCTCGGCGAAGGCGTCGCTGGAGCGCTTGAGTTCGTCCTGGGACGCCTCCAGCTGGGCCAGTTCGGCGAGCTTCTCGGGCTCCTCGGCGGTCAGCGTCTGGGTGCGGCGGAAGTCTTCCAGGGCCTTCTGCGCATCCAGCACGTCCTGGTACAGCTTCTCCGCCTGGGCCTTGCTCGCGGCGCGGTCGGCGGCGACGCTCTGCTGGGTCTTGAGCTGCTTCAGCTCCTTCTCCAGGCGCTCCTTCTGGTCGCGCAGGGCGGCGCGGTCGGCCAGGGCCTGCAACGCCGGCGGTTCGATGTGCGACAGGTCGATGCTCAGGCCAGGGGCTTCGAAATGCTCGCCCTTGAAGTGGTCGAGGATGGCTTCGACGCTCTTCACCCAGACGTCGCCGTCATCCAGGTTCACCCCGTTCTCGCCGAGCGGCAGGCTGAACAGCGCGCCGTTGAACAGACGCATCAGGCGTTCCACGTCCTGCTGGCTGAACTCCTCGCGCAGGCGTGCGTAGCTGTTGTTGTCGGCGTGTTCGAGCTGCTGGCGGACGTTCTTCAGGCGTTTTTCCAGGTCGCGCAGGCGCTCTTCCAGGTCTTCGCTGGAGAACTGCCGCGAATGGGCCAGGGCGCCGGCCAGTTCGTCGTGGGCATCCTTGGCGGCGAGCAACTGCTGTTCGAGGACCTTGGCGTCGTCGACCAGGGCGAAGCGGGTCTTGAGCACCGACAGCTCGCCGAGCCAGCGCTGGATGCCGGCGATCTCGCGCTCCAGACGCATCAGCTCCTGGGTGCCGCCGCGCTGTTCGTTCTGCAGGCCGTCCTGCTCGGCGCGGTATTGATCGTGCTGGATCAGCAGTTCCTCGCGGCGCGCCCCGGCGTAGTCGTGCCAGGTGCCGAGCAGGCTGTCGAGCAGCGGCGAAAGGCGGTGCATCTTGCCGCGCAGTACGTCGCGCTGGGTCACGCCGTTGGCCAGGGCTTCCACCAGCGGGCCGGCGGCGACCAGCGCCTGGTAGTCCTGCTCCATCCGCCGCACGTCGCGGAACGCCTCCTCGCACGCGGCGATGTAGTCGACGTTACCCGAGCGCAGGCTGTGCTCGAAGGCGTCGAGGAACAGCTGCTTGAGCTTGGCCGCGGTGATCTCGCGCATGTGCAGCAGGTTGATGAACAGCGAGCGGAAGGTCTTCAGGCTCTGCTCGCTGGTGGAGCGCAGCGGGATCATGGTCAGGTCGAGCGGGATCGACGTGTGCCCGCCGACCAGCAGGCG
Source organism: Pseudomonas sp. HMSC067G02 (assembly GCF_001813485.1). Taxonomy (NCBI): domain Bacteria; kingdom Pseudomonadati; phylum Pseudomonadota; class Gammaproteobacteria; order Pseudomonadales; family Pseudomonadaceae; genus Pseudomonas; species Pseudomonas sp. HMSC067G02. The sequence goes on along the minus strand of NZ_KV812622.1, from coordinate 55,973 downwards.
GCGCAGCTCTTCCGGCTTCACCTCGTAGGCCTTGATGCCTTCGCGCTCGAGGTTGGCGAACAGCTCGCGCTGGCGCAGGCAGGTACCGTTCTTCTGGTAGTGGTCCAGGCTCAGCTCGCCGGCGTAGGCGAAGAACTGGTGGCCGAAGCCGCCGCCCGGGCCGCGCCCGGCCACGCCGATCACGTGCGGACCGTGGGGCAGCATCAGTTCGAGGAGAATGTAGCTGGTGTCCGAGGCGAAGTAGAAGCGCCGCGACTGCTCCATGCTGTACTTGCCGAAGCTCATGTCCGACAGGCGGGCAAGGATCGGGAACTGCAGGGCGTTGATCGAGGCGCTCTTGCCCAGGTTGTTGGCGCCGTAGATCGACAGCGGGTTTTCCAGCGGGAAGATACCCAGGCTGTAGCCGGCGGTATTGAGCAGGGCGAAGCGGCGGATGCCGTAGCGGGTCTGGCTCATGCGTCAGCCTCCTGTTGCGCGTGTTCTTCGGCGATGGCGCGGGCGAGGGCGTCTTCCTCGCTCTCTTCGGACAATTCTTCGTCGCTGGCCATCAGCGGTTCGATCTCGCCGTCATCGACCAGCACCGGCGTCTGCAACGGCAGGTCGGCGTGCAGGCTGGCGGACAGGTTGCGGTCCTGCTGCACCGACAGGCAGACGTCGAGGAAACGGTGCATCGGCGGCATGAAGCGGTACACGCCGCTGTCCTCGGAGGCGAAGCCGAGCTGGGTCAGGCGGCGCATGACCTTCTCTTCCAGTTCTTCCTGGGTCTGCACCTCGGCCTGGAGGAACAGGTCGCGGTATTTCTCCAGCAGCGGCGGCAGCTCTTCGCGGCCGATGCTGCCGCCGTCCAGCACGGACAGCGGGTCGCGGCCCTGGTCGGCGAGGTGTTCGACGAGGATGAAGGTGAACAGCGCCAGGCGTTGGGCGGTCTTGTTCACCTGGGCGCCGACCTGCTCCGGGACGAAGTAGTAGAAGCCGCGGGTGTCGCAGACCAGCTCGAAGCCCATGGCGCGAAACAGGCCGCGGTACTGGTCCTGGTGCGAGGACAGCTGGGTGTACAGCTCGGGGTCGCGGTGGCTGATGTGGTAGCCCTTGAACAGCTCGCGGAAGATCGGCGCGAGCTGGGTCAGTTCGGAGAGATCAAGATGCATGGGTTTCGCTCGCGGAAAGGGTGTCTGCGTCCCTGGCCTGGCCCTTGTCCTTGGCGGCGGGGTTCAGGGCGAAGGAGCAGAGGCTGACGCAATGTTCGGTGGTTTCGTACTCGCGGCGTTGCAGGCGTTCGCGCTGGAAGCGCGCGTCGCGCGACAGCCGGGAGAACCAGTAGAGCAACTCGTCGGTGGCGCCGTCCGGTTCCTGGGCCAGCAGCCATTGCATGAGGTCCGGCAGCGGCAGCGCCGCCTGGCAGCGCTCGATCATTTCCCGCGCGGTCCGTGGTGGTCGCGCCGGCCCGTTGCTCTTGCGCGTGCCGCTGGACTTGGGGAACTGCGCCGGCTTCGGCTCGAAGCGGGCGAGGGCGAAGACGTAGCTCTCGACCTGCGAGGCGGTGCCGAGGAAGGTGCTCTGCGGCCGGGTGAACAGCGGCATCGCCGCCTGCGGCACGGCATCCAGGCCCTTGCGCCGGATCGCCGCCAGCGCCAGGGCGGCGCCACGGGTCACCGCGTTGTGCCGGCGCGCTTCCTCGCGCAGCGGCAGCAATAATTCGCGGGCGCGGCGCAGGGTCAGCTGGGCGTTGGTCTGCATCTCGAGGATGCGCGCGTGGGTGCGCAGCACCAGGTCGTCGTCGACCAGGTGGCCGAGGCGCTGCTGTTCGCCTAGCAGGCGCAGCAGGACCTGTTCGACCCGCCGCACGCCCTGCTCGAAGGCGCCGTCGGCGCTGACCAGCTGGATCATCGGCTCGACGTACTCGTCCCAGGTCGCCAGGACCTCCGCGTAGCGCTGCGCCAGGGGAATCTGCCGGTCGCTGGTCTTGGCCCGCTCGGCCACGCCGATCAGTGCCTGCTCGTCATTGCCGAGCTTCTTCAGTACATCGCGCACGCGCATGTCGAGCAGTCGCAGCTGGCGCGCCAGGTCCTGGCTGTCGCGGGTCTCGAAGGCGTCCTGGATGTACCCGGCGAGGCGCTCCAGATGGCGCAGGTAGGCCTCGATCTCCAGGCACAGACCAAGGCGATGCTCGTGGCGCAGGTAGGCGAGGAAGTCGTGGATCTGCGCGTTCAGCTCGAAACGGTTGGGGCTCTTGGCCACCGGGACCAGGATATCCAGGCGGATCCACTGGTCGAGCAGGGCGGTGATTTCCGCCGGGTTGCTTTCCGGTAACTGGGTGTTCAACTGGCTGCGCAGTTCCGCCAGGCTCAGGGTGCCGGCATCGAAGCGCTCGCAGAGAGGCTCGAGCAGGGCCCAGTGTTCGGCAAGCGCACGCAGTACGCGTCGGGGGTCGATCATCGGGAGGGCCGATCCGTGGAAAAAGCGCCGATTGTACTGCAAAGGCACGGGCGACGCAGACGCCGCCGATGAGTGCGATGCAGGCCGTCGACACGTCTGCGGCGCAGGTACGGGCCCGGTATCGGTGGATGGCATCTGGCTATCACTGAGGTGTCGAAAAGCGGCAGTTTATGACTGCGTAAGGACTTTCCTGCCCCGCCTGGTCCGGGGAATGGGGCTTCCAGGGGCTGGCACGCTTTCTGCTGAAGACCCCTGGCCTGTCTATTCCAAATGAATGCCGACTCTTGAACGACGCCGCCTACGCCGAGGCCCGCTGGGCCGAACTGCAGAACCAGGGTGACCTTGCCTGGGACCTGGATGCCATCACCAACCGCAGCGAGGCGATCGCCTTCCTCAAACGTTTCGAGAACCGCCTGTGCATCTACTCGGCCTATGTCGAGAAGCTCTACAGCAACTACAGTTTCGTGATTCCCGAGAGCGACCATGGCGGCATCACCATCCTGCCCAGCGAGCAGGCCTGGCACGACACCTTCCACGATATCCCGCTGGCCGCGGTGGAGCCCACCGGGATCCATATCCTGCCGGGCGAGACCATGGGCTATCGCGGGCTCTACCTGAAGATTCCCGGCGAGCACCGCCTGGTGGCGTCGAAGGAATTGCCGTTCCAGGAAGGGTTGAAACTGCTGATCCAGCGTTACCAGGCTCACGACGACGTGTTCCTGCCGATCCTGGTCAAGGGCGACCTGCGCGAGTACGAAGCGCGCATGCCCTCGCTGCACCTGCACCGGATCAACCCCGCCCGCCTCAGCGCACACTCCCTGCTCAGCCTCAACGCCATCAAGGGTGCCATCGCCGACCATCTGATCGGTCTGTTCCGCCAGCAGTGAAGGGCTGACGTTACCCCCGTGTGACGATGGGTAACATCCATCCTGGCCGAGCGACCGCTCATCCGCTGCAGCGAGCGCGGCGACCGCGTCGTTCGGCGGTTTTTCTCGACTATGGGTCGGCCCCGATTCGCCCGGGGCTTTCTATAGTGACTACAGGTCGCAGTGTCTCTGCCGTCGGCCACGAGAAGAACAAGAGGTGAGCCCATGTCCCGTCGTCTGCCCTTCCTGCTGCGTTGCGCGCTGTTCTGCGGCGCCGGTCTGCTGGCTGCCACCGCCCAGGCGAGGATGGAGTCGCTGGACGACGACCAGCTTTCCGACGTGGTCGGCCAGGCCTTCATCAACCTCACCACCGACGCCGCCAACGGACTGAACTTCACCCGCATCAACTTCGGCGCCGACATCGAGACCCAACTGAACATGAAGAAGCTGCAGTTGGGCCAGTACAACCGCAGCGGCGAGCTTGCCGGCAGTGCCGACATCGCCATCGACAACTTCGCCCTGGGCACGGTCAACGACGCCACCGGCGCGATCAACCCGTTCCTCATCAGCAATCCCTACATCGAGTTCGCCTACGACGGCAGCAAGATGGTCGGCATCCGTATCGGTTTCGGCGAAGCCAAGGGCTACCTCTCGGGCGATATCAAGACCCTCACCGGCAACGTGCCGGTGGACCTGTACGGCACCGGCAGCCAACTGGGAGGCAGCATTTCCTGCGGCCTGCTGGCCCTCGACTGCCTGGCGGCGAAGACCGCCATCACTCTCACCGGCAGCTCTCAGTACACCGCCCAGGCAGAGCTGGTGAACAGCTCCGGCAACCCCGACCCGATCCGCGCTGCCATGATCGGCCTGAAGAACGGCACGGCCCTGGACATGCACGACAGCACCATCATCGGCAGCCTGGTGAACGTCCTGCTGCCCTTCCTGACCTCCAACGACTGCAAGCTGATGGGCGCCCAGACCTGCTTCAACCTGGCCCAGTACCAGTCGTTCCCGATCGGCACCGTGGATCCGAACAACGCGCAGAACTTCATCGACTCGTCGAAAGGCTTCTTCATCTCGATGCAGAGCCAGAACGTCCAGTGGCGCGACCAGCAGGATCCCTCCAAGCTGGTCGCCGCGCTGGCCGGTGCGTTCCTCAACATGTCGCGCAACGCCGATGGAACGGCGCCGATCAAGGTCGACTTCGGTCAGGCCTTCAATGGCATTCCACGGCAGGACACCTGCCTGGGCGGCCTGAACAAGGGCTGCTGAGATGAGTCGCGCCTGCCTGCTCGCGGCACTGCTGACCGCCCCCTTCGCCCATGCCGAGATGACAGCGCTCGACGACGAGCAACTGTCGGACGTGCAGGGTGCCGGCATCGGCTTCGTCCTCGACAGCGCCATGGTCGACGGCAACAAGGCCACCATCGCGATCAATGGCGTGACCAACACCGCCACCGGGCAGAACGTGCCGATCACGGTAAAGGAGCTGTACGTCGCCGCCACTGGCAGCAACAAGGGCAGCACCCTGGCGCCGGTGACTCTCGGCCGTCTCAATTTCCCGTTCAAGCTGAATCTGGCCAAGGGTTCGGTGCTGACCACCCAGCTCGACGACGGGCGGGTGGTCAGCACTTTGCCGGACACCGCGGACGTGATCGAGCTGGCTTTCCCCAGCCTGGTGAGCGGCGCCGGTGGACAGCCGTGCATCGCTGGTTACGCCGGTGCCGGCAGCAACTGCTCGAGTCGGGCCAGCGAAAAGGTCGACGCCGGCATCCGCTTCGACTTCGGCGTCACTTCCACGCGCACCGATGTGCTCAACCTGGACTTCTCCGAACTGGCGATGGACGGGTCCTACCTGCGCTTCTGGGGCGCCAACGCGCGCAGCCAACTGGTTGGCGAGATGCGCCTGAACCTCTACGCCAAGACTTTCGAGATCATGTCCTGCGGTGCTGGCTCGCCCAGTTGCGTCAGCGCCGCCGAGCAGGCCGCGCGCACCGTCTACCTGACCAACGCCTATGCCAGCGTCGCGCTTGGCTACGGGAAGTCGCAGCCGTTGCTGTTCTCGGTCACCGCCGACGGCAACTTCACTTTCGAACTGCCCAAGCTGACCCTGGCCAACGCCGCCGACTTCTACGCCAATGCGCCGCGCACCAGCCTGGTGATCGAGAACCTCAACATCGGCGGTACCCGGCCAGGCTACGGGCAGGTACCGACCGGCGGCTACAACATGGGCCGCAACGAGATATCCGGGCTCAGCTTCAACTACCTGAAGGTGACGTCGCACAACCTCTGAGGTGGCGGCGCGAAACGAGGTACGCAGCACATGGCCAAGCAGACTCATCCACTGGCAGGCGGCATCGGCATCCTCGCGGCGCTGGCGCTGCTGTTCAGCGCTTCGGCCGGGGCCGAGTTGCGCTCGCTGGGCGATGGCGATCTGGACGACGTGGTCGGCCAGGCCGGGATCAGCATCAGCGCCTCGCTCAATCTCCAGGAAAATCCTTCGCAGACGCGCTGCGCCGGCGGTTGCGGCGCGCGCCTGGCGATCCAGCCGGCCGGCAGCGGCAACAACTACCTGGTGATCGACGATATCAGCGGCAAGTTCAGCTTCGACGAAGTCACCCTGGACGTGGTGACCATCAAGGACGGCTTCGGCGGCGACGGCGCCGCCTTCAACCGCCCGGTGCTGCGCGTCGGCCTGAAGGACACCAGCTTCCAGGACCTGCGCTTCACCATCGCTGGCGCCAACAAGGCGCGCGGTACCGATCCCGGGCTGGTGCAGACCAACCTGGTCAGCGCACGCATCGACGGCACCCTCAAGCTGCAGGGCAACGTCAACATCTTCACCGTCGCCCCGCGTTGAGGGCGAACCGTCGCATGGCGGGACAAAGCCGCTCCGCCGAGGTCGAAGAACCGCTATCATTGCCTGCCTGAACGCCGGGGGCGAAACCGTCCCCGCGCATCGCCTAATTGCCGGTGCCCGAGATTTGATCGAAGAACAGCGTCGCCGCGCCTTCCTGGGCGCGATGCAGATAACCAGTTGGCTGCCCCGCCAGCCGTTGCCGTTCGCCGCACCTTCGCGGCCGGAGTTGCTGGAGACCCCGCCCCGGGAAGAGCCGGCGGTGCCTGTGCGTGCGCGCGCCGCGATCGATGCGCCGCAGGCCCGCGTCCCGCAAGCCGAGGCGCCGGCCAGCGCGCCGAGCGTGGCTCCCGCCGCGCCCGCGGAAGGCCGGGGGATCCCGATCAGCCTGCCGAAGCCGGGAGCCCCGGCGGCGAAGAAAGCCGAGCTGGTCGCGCCGGTCGAAGAGGCCCCGGCCGAGCCGCCGGCGGTCCAGGCCCCGCCGCCGCGCTTCGCCTTGCAACTGCTGCAGGCGGGCTCCTGCACCCTGCTGGTCGAACTGCCCACCGGCGAACCCTTCGCCAGCCGTGATCCGGGTTACCTGCTGCTGCGCGACCTGCTGCGCGCCGCCGGCCTGCCGGACAGCCCGCGGTTGATCGGCGAACCGGTACGCTGGCCGCTGCTGGCGCGCGGCAACCTCGACCAGGGGCCGCAGGCGGCCCTGGAGTTCGTCCAGAGCTTCGTCGCCGCGCGCATGGAGGAGAGCGAGCGTAGCCGCTGCCTGTGGCTGGTCGGCCTGCCGGCGATCCGCTTCGCCGGCGAGGGCGACGAGGGCAGCCTGTTCCGCGAACTGCAGGTGGACGGTCTGGGCGCAACCTGGGCCGTGCCGGGCCTGGAAGCCCTCATGGAAGAACCCGCCCTCAAGGGCGAGCTGTGGCGCGCTATGCGCCGTGTCCGTCAGCGCTGGTCGAGCGAGATTCAATGAGCGATGCGATTTCCTTCCGCCCGATGACCGAGGCGGACCTCGATGCCGTGCTGAAAATCGAATATGCCGCCTTCAGTCACCCCTGGACCCGTGGCATCTTCAGCGAAGGCCTGAAGAACTACCATTGCTGGCTGATGTTCGAGGGTAGCCAGCAGGTCGGCCATGGTGTCATCCAGATCATCCTCGACGAGGCGCACCTGCTGAATATCACGGTGAAGCCCGAAAGCCAGGGACGTGGCCTCGGTCTGCGCCTGCTCGAACACCTGATGCGCGAGGCGGCCGGCCACCAGGCTCGCGAATGCTTCCTCGAAGTGCGCGCTTCCAACCAGGCCGCCTACCGCCTCTACGAACGCTACGGTTTCAACGAGATCGGCCGCCGTCGCGACTACTACCCCGCCGTCGGTGGGCGCGAAGACGCCCTGGTCATGGCCTGTACCCTGTTCGACTGAGGCTTGCTCCGCTTCCCTGCCGGCAACTAGCTATCACTTGGAGTAGCTGGCTGGCCTTCTGGCACCGCCGTACCCTTACCAGCATTCCGATTCTCGCCTGCATACCGCAGGCAGGTCCCTTCATGCGGTAACCCTTCGCGGGAGTGCGAAGTCAGGTCGACAGCGGCCGGTGGCAGGATGCGCAGACTGGAGCCCCCCATGTGCGACACCCTGATCCTTCGCCACCAGGGCCAGACCTGGTTCGCCAAGAACAGCGACCGCGAGCCCGCCGAACCGCAGCGTCTGCTGCGCCTGCCGGCGGTGCGCAACGATCCGGAAGCGCGCTTGCGCACCACCTACCTCGACATTCCCCAGGCCGCCCAGCGGCATGCGCTGGTGATCAGCCAGCCGAGCTGGATCTGGGGCGCGGAAATGGGCGTCAATGAGCACGGCGTGGCCATCGGCAACGAAGCGGTGTTCACCAAGCTGACCCGTCAGCGCGGCACCGCGCTGCTCGGCATGGACCTGCTGCGCCTGGGACTGGAGCGCGGCGCCAGCGCCCGTGAGGCGCTAGAGGTGATCACCGGGTTGTTGCAGCGTTACGGCCAGGGCGGCCCGGCCGGCTACCGCGACAAGCGCATCCGCTACGACAACAGCTTTCTCATCGCCGACCCCGGCGAAGCCTGGGTGCTGGAAACCGCCGGCAACCTGTGGGTGGCGAAGAAGGTCGAGCGCTGGGCCATCTCCAACGCCCTGACCCTTGGCCACGAATTCGACCTGTGCAGCCGCGACCTCGAGGACCAGGCTCGCCGCCAGGGCTGCTGGGATGGTCGCGGCGACTTCCACTTCGCGCGGGTCTTCGACACCCGCCTGCTACCCTGGGTCGGCGGTGCGCACCGGCGCTGTCGGATCAACCAGCGCTTCCTCGACAGCCTGCCTGGCGAGCCGGACTGGCACGCGCTGTTCGCCGCGCTGCGCCACCATGGCCCGCGCGGGGACCACTTCCGCCGCCACAACAACCGCCAGGTATGCATGCACGCCGGCAGCTTCTGGCGGCCTTCGCAGACCACCGCCAGTCTGGTCGCCCGCTTGCGCGACGACGGCCCGCTGCTGGCCGCTACCGGTACTTCGGCGCCGTGCCTGGGATTGTTCCAGCCGCTGTCCTTCGATCCGGCCTCCGGCGCCGCCGTGCTCAGCCAGCCGCGCGAGGCGGTACAGGAGTCTCCCTGGTGGCGCTTCGAGGGGGTGCACCGCCGCGCGCTCACCGACCGCGCCTTCCGCCGGCTCCTGCGCAGCGGCCGCGATTGGCTGGAACGGGAACTCTTCGCCGACCTCGAACAGCCCGACTGGCCGCGCCTGGCAGAGGACGCCGCAGCCTGGCACGCCTGTTGGCATGATCAGGTCGCCATGCAGCCGCTGGCGCAGCAGCGCTGGTGGCGTAGCCACGCCGCGCTGTGACGCTTGTCAAACGGGCATCGCCTTCCGTAAGGTGCTGCACCGGTCAAACGAGGGGCATGCCATGAGCGACTTGCAGCAACTGTTCGAGAACAACGTCCGCTGGGCCGAAGCGATCAAGCAGGAAGACCCGGACTTCTTCGCCAAGCTGGCCCGCCAGCAGACCCCCGAGTACCTCTGGATCGGCTGCTCCGACGCGCGGGTGCCGGCCAACGAAATCGTCGGCATGCTGCCCGGCGACCTGTTCGTCCATCGCAACGTCGCCAACGTCGTGCTGCACACCGACCTCAACTGCCTGTCGGTGATCCAGTTCGCCGTCGACGTGCTCAAGGTCAAGCACATCCTGGTCACCGGCCACTACGGCTGCGGCGGCGTGCGCGCCTCCCTGCACAACGACCAGCTCGGCCTGATCGACGGCTGGCTGCGCAGCATTCGCGACCTCGCCTATGAATACCGCGAGCACCTGGAGCAGTTGCCGACCGAGGAGGAGCGCGTCGATCGCCTCTGCGAGCTCAACGTGATCCAGCAGGTGGCCAACGTCAGCCACACCAGCATCGTCCAGAACGCCTGGCACCGCGGCCAGTCGCTGTCCGTGCATGGCTGCATCTACGGGATCAAGGATGGCCTGTGGAAGAACCTCAACGTCACCGTCAGCGGCCTCGACCAGTTGCCGCCGCAGTATCGCTTGAGTCCGCTGGGCGGTTGCTGCTGAGAGAGGCGGAAGCTCTTCCCTGCGCGTTCCCCTCTCCCTGGAGGGACAGGGGAACTGTCGAGGACGGCTTCAGAACTCCACGCTATACGTCAGGCTGTAGGTCCGCCCCCGTCCCTTGTAGTCGAACAGTCCCGCTGGTGCGAGCCCGCCGTAGTAGACCTGCGCGCGTTGTCCCCAGACCGTGGTGTAGTCCTTGTCCAGCAGGTTCTGGATGCCCGCGGTGAGGGTGCCCACCGGCAGCGCCTGGGTGCCGAGCAGGTCGAACAGCGCGTAGCCGTCGATCTTGTTGCCCGGCTCGTCGTTCAGGTTGAAGGTGCGCACGCCCTGCAGGCGCAGGCTGCGCTGGTCGTCCTTCCAGCCGACGAAGGCGCCGGCCTTGGACGGGCTGGCCGAGGTCACGTCCTGCTTCAGCCAGCGGCCGTCGACCTTCTCCTGGGAGCGGATGGCCAGGCCGTTGACGCCGACCTGCCAGTGATCGTCCAGCCAGTAGGTAGCCTGGCCCTCCAGGCCGTAGTTGCGCTTCTTGGTGTCCTGCTGCAGCACCGCCAGGGTCTTCGAGTCGTACTTGATGCTCTTGTCCGACCAGGAATAGAACGCCGCCACCTGGGTATCCAGGGCACCGTCGGTGTGCCGCCAGCCCAGCTCGACCTGCTTGGTCTTGATCCCGTCCAGCGGCGAGTCGTTCACGCTGACCCCCTGCAACAGCGGGTAGTGGCCATTGCCGTCGGCTGCGCCGTAGCGTCCGAAACCGTAGTACTTGGCCGGGTCCGGCAGCTCGAAGCCTTCGCTGTAGTTGGCCCAGACCTGTTGTTGCAGGTTCAGCTTGTAGATGGCGCCGACGTTGACCAGGTTGACGTCGTAGTCCTTGCTCCCGCCCGGAACCGCGTCGGCGGTCTTGCCGAGGCCGTTGGCGATGAGGATCTGCTGGTTCGCCGCAACGAAGTCGCTGACGTCGGTGCTCATCGACTGGCGCCGCACGCCGGCGCTCAGGGTCAGGTCGTCGGTGGCCTTCCAACTGCCCTGGAGGAAGAAGGCGCGGCTGTCGGTATCGATGTCCGGGTAGCGGCCCAGCTTGGCCTGTTCACTGGCTACCAGCCCGCCGCTGGCGGCGGCGAGCGGCAGGTTGAAGAGCATCTGGTCGGACGTGAATTTTTCCCGGTCCAGGTCCACCCCGTAGGTCAGGCTGGCGCGCTCCCAGGTCTTCACCAGGGCCAGTTTCATCCCGTAGTAGTCAGTGTCCTGCTGCGAGGCCGAGTAGTAGGAAGTGCCGTAGTTGATTGCGCCACTATTGCTGTAGCGGATGGTGGGGAAGGGGTTGAAGGCCATCTTCTCGTTGCGGTAGTAGGCCTGCAGGTAGAGGTCGTGACCCAGCACTTCCGGCGCATGGTAGGTGGCGTTGAACTGATGGCGCTTGCTTTCCGGCTCGCGGTCGAGGTCGACGCCGCCCTTGATCGAATAGGGTGCCCGTCCGCGCAGGGCATCGAAGTTGCGCCCGAGATCGAGGCCGCGGTCGCCGTCGTAGCCGGAGTCGTAGTACTGGAGGCCGAGATCGAGGCTGTGGCCATTGGCGAAAGTGAAGCCAAGGCTGCCCATCAGGTCTACCGACCTGTTGTACTGCAGGTCGGTCTGGGTGATGTCCGTCAGTACCTGGTCGCCACTGCCGTCGTAGGCCGCGCCGTTCTTCTGGTAGGCGATGGCCAGGCGGCCGTTGAACAGGTCGTTGCCGCCGCTGATCGACTGCGCCGCGCGCAGGTCGTGATCCTCGTGGCTCTGGAAGCCGCTGCGGGCGCCAAGCTCGGTGTTGAAGCGAGTGTCGCCGCCGACGCCCTTCTTGGTCACGATGTTGATGATCCCGCCGGTGGCGCCGCCGCCGTACACCGCGCTGGCGCCGGACATCACCTCGATGCGCTCGATGTTGAATGGGTCGATGGAGTCGAACTGCCGGCTGATGCCCCGCGAACTGTTCAGCGACACCCCGTCGATCATCACCAGTACGCTGCGTCCGCGCAGGTTCTGGCCGTTGTTGGTACGACCCTGGGAGCCGATATCCAGGCCCGGGATCAATTGTCCCAACGCCTCCTTCAGGGGCACGCCGGCCTGGGTCTGCTGGTCCAGTTGCTCGCGCTCGATCACCCAGACCGTGCCGGGCAACTCGCTGATGCTGGTCGGCGCGCGCGAGCCGATCACCACCATCTGCTGCTCCACCGGATCGGCAGCCAGCGCAGGAGCGGAAAACGAAGCGAAGAGGGACAGGGAAAGCGCCAGGGGAGCCGGGCGCGAAGGGATGGAGCGGGGCATGAGGAGATGTCCGAGTTGCTGTTGTTTTGATGGGCGGCAAAGCTAAACAAATCGATAATGATTATCAAATGATTCGAACTGTTTCAATGAGGCATGCCTGGCTTCCAAAGCAAGATGAAATGCCTGACACGGGGCGCTGCGCATGGCGTGGCCCTACAGCGGATCCTCGGGCATTCCTCGATGACGATGCGGTATGCGCACCTAACGCCGGAGCACTTGGAATCGGCGATGCGCTTTTCTCCGATTACTCAGTCTGGCTACAAATTGACCACATGAGGATCTGTGGTAATCTGTAGTGAAATTAACGCTTAACGTTAAGGGTTAATGAATGATTCTGACCTTTCGCTGCGACGAGACTCGTCAGCTTTTTGAGACGGGTCTTTCGAGGCGGTGGGGAGCGATCCTCACAGTCGCTACGCGTAAGCTCGCAATGCTTCATGCGGCTACGGAGCTTCGAGACTTGCGCTCTCCACCTGGAAACCGCTTGGAGCCGTTGCAGGGAAAGCGGGCGGGCCAACATAGCATCAGGATCAATGACCAGTGGCGTGTCTGTTTCGTCTGGACGGATGCGGGTCCCGAAGAAGTCGAAATAGTTGATTACCACTGAGGAGGTGGACCATGGCTACCAATGGTATGCGCCCCATCCATCCTGGGGAAATATTGCGCGATGAGTTTCTGATGGAGTTGGATATCTCTCCAGCTGCTCTAGCACGCGCTTTGAAAGTCTCCGCTCCGACAGTGAATGATATCGTTCGTGAGCAGCGTGGTATCTCCGCAGATATGGCGATTCGTCTGGGGCGTTACTTTGATACGTCCGCTCAGTTCTGGATGAATCTCCAGAGTGAGTACTCGTTAGCAACTGCTTATGCGGCGAATGGCGAGCAGATCGAACATGAGATTGAGCCGCTGCTTGCTCAGGGATAGCGGTGACGTTGATCGTAGAGCCCCGCAGATGCGGGGCTTTTTTATGCGAACCGTAAATCGGTAAAGGGGGCGTAGACGGTTTGTAGTCTGCCGACCAAAACAAAAAGGGGTTAGCTTACGCTAACCCCTTGAAAAATATGGTGGCTACACCGGGACTTGAACCTGGGACATCAGCATTATGAATGCTGCGCTCTAACCGACTGAGCTATGTAGCCGAGTGGCGCGCATTTTCCGTATCTCGGGCGGGGCTGTCAACCCCTGGGCCTAGATAATTTTCTGATCTTTCAATCGTTTAGACGGAAGGGGTCGGATCGCCGGAGAGAGGGCGATGGGGAGGGGCAGGAACGAAAAGCCCCGGCGCTTGGCCGGGGCTTTCCTGGGACGGGAAGGGGATTACACGTTGAAGCGGAAATGCATCACGTCGCCGTCCTTGACGATGTAGTCCTTGCCTTCCAGGCGCCACTTGCCGGCTTCCTTGGCACCCTGTTCGCCCTTGAACTGGATGAAGTCGTCGTAGGCGACCACTTCGGCGCGGATGAAGCCTTTCTCGAAGTCGGTGTGGATCACGCCGGCGGCCTGCGGGGCGGTGGCGCCGACGCGGACGGTCCAGGCGCGGACTTCCTTCACCCCGGCGGTGAAGTAGGTCTGCAGGTTGAGCAGGCCGTAGCCGGCACGGATCACACGGTTCAGGCCGGGTTCCTCGAGACCGAGGGACTCGAGGAACATGTCCTTCTCTTCGCCGTCTTCCAGCTCGGCGATCTCGGCTTCGATCTTGTTGCACACCGGCACCACCACCGCGCCTTCTTCCTCGGCGATGGCCTTCACCACATCCAGGTGCGGGTTGTTCTCGAAGCCGTCCTCGGCGACGTTGGCGATGTACATCACTGGCTTGCTGGTCAGCAGGTGGAAGCTGCGTACCAGGCGCTTCTCCTCGTCACCGAGGTTCTTCAGCAGCGAACGCGCCGGCTTGCCTTCGGTGAAGTGGGGGATGAGCTTTTCCAGCAGGGCCTTCTGGGCCAGGGCTTCCTTGTCGCCGCCCTTGGCGTTGCGGGCGACTTTCTGCAGTTGCTTCTCGCAGCTGTCGAGGTCGGCGAAGATCAGTTCGAGGTCGATGATCTCGATGTCGCGCTTGGGGTCGACGCTGTTGGACACGTGGATCACGTTGTCGTCTTCGAAGCAGCGCACCACGTGGGCGATGGCGTCGGTCTCGCGGATGTTGGCGAGGAACTTGTTGCCCAGGCCCTCACCCTTGGAGGCGCCCGCCACCAGGCCGGCGATGTCGACGAATTCCATGGTGGTCGGCAGTACGCGCTCGGGCTTGACGATCTCGGCCAGGGCGTTCAGGCGCGCGTCGGGCATCGGCACGATGCCGCTGTTCGGCTCGATGGTGCAGAACGGGAAGTTTTCCGCCGCGATACCGGATTTGGTCAGGGCGTTGAACAGGGTGGACTTGCCGACGTTGGGCAGGCCGACGATGCCGCAGTTGAATCCCATGCTATGTCCCTCGCGCTCAGACAGGCGCTAGAAAAGTGGTTCAGGCCTTCTGGCTGTGCAGCTTCTGCATCGCCCGGGTCCAGTCCCCGGCGAGCATTTCCGGCAGCACGCCGAGGGCGAAGTCGATGCTGGTGTCGAGCAGTTCCTGCTCGCTGCGCGGGGCGCGGCCGAGCACGTAACCGGAAACCAGGCTGCTGTGCCCCGGATGGCCGATGCCAAGCCGCAGGCGATGGAAAGAATTCTGATTGCCGAGCTGGGCGATGATATCGCGCAACCCGTTGTGCCCGCCGTGTCCACCGCCGGTCTTGAGCTTGGCGACGCCAGGGGGCATGTCGAGTTCGTCGTGGGCGACCAGGATGGCGTCCGGGGCGATCCGGAAGAATCCCGCCAGCGCCGCCACGGACTGGCCGCTGCGGTTCATGTAGGTAGTCGGGATCAACAGACGAACGTCCTTGCCCTGGTGGCTGAACTTGCCGACCAGGCCGAAATACTTGCGGTCAGCCACGAGGCTGACGCCCTGGGCATGCGCCAGGCGCTCAACGAAAAGGGCCCCCGCGTTATGCCGGGTCTGGTCGTATTCAGGACCCGGGTTTCCCAGGCCAACGATCAGTTGTACGGCAGTCACGACGGGAGCCCCTCTCTATAAAAAGGCGATCGAGTAATGAATTACTCGGCGGCGCCTTCTTCGCTACCTTCTTCCTTCACCACGCGGGAAGCGTGGATGTTGGCAACGGCCAGATCGTTGCCGTGGGCCAGTTGTACCAGCTCGACGCCTTTCGGAGCCTTGAGGTCCGACAGGTGAACGATCTGGCCCAGCTCGACCTTGGCCATGTCGACTTCGATGAATTCCGGCAGGTCTTTCGGCAGGCAGGAAACTTCGACTTCGGAGATGGTGTGGGAGATCTCGCCACCGGATTGCTTGACGCCAACGGCTACTTCTTCGTTGATGAAGTGCAGCGGTACGTGGGCGGTCAGCTTATGGTCGGCGACCACGCGCAGGAAGTCGGCGTGCATCACGAAGCCTTTCGCCGGATGGCGCTGCAGGGCTTTGATCAGTACGGTTTCCTTGGCGCCGCCAACGTTCAGGGCGATCACGTGGCTGAAGGCAGCCTCGTTTTCCAGGAGCTTGGCGATTTCGCGCAGTTCCAGGGTTACGGACTGGGGCTCTTTGTCGCCGCCGTAAACGACAGCAGGAACCAGACCGGCGTTACGACGCAGGCGGCGGCTCGCACCTTTCCCCAGATCGGAACGCACTTGGGCATTCAGAATAAAGTCGACCATTGTGTATCTCCAAAAATAACAATGCGCCCGAACGCTTGCGACCAGCGTTCGGGCGATTTCAAAGGCCCCGCCGGAGCGGGGCGTTTTCGTTCAGGCGCGTTCGCCGAGGCTGGACCTCAGCGGAACATCGCGCTGATCGATTCTTCGTTGCTGATCCGGCGCATGGCTTCCGCAACGACCGGAGCGATGTCCAGCTGGCGGATGCGGCCACAGGCCTGGGCAGCGGCGGACAGCGGGATGGTGTTGGTCACCACCAGCTCGTCCAGTACGGATTTCTCGATGTTCTCGATGGCACGGCCGGACAGCACCGGGTGGGTGCAGTAGGCGATGACCTTGGCGGCGCCGTGCTCTTTCAGGGCCTTGGCGGCGTGACCGAGGGTGCCGGCGGTATCGACCATGTCGTCTACCAGTACGCAGGTACGGCCTTCGACGTCACCGATGATGTGCATCACTTCGGACTGGTTGGCCTTGGGACGACGCTTGTCGATGATCGCAAGGTCAACGCCCAGGGACTTGGCCACGGCGCGCGCGCGCACCACGCCGCCGATGTCCGGGGAGACGATCATCAGGTTCTCGAAGCGCTGGTCTTCGATATCGTCCACCAGCACGGGGGAACCGTAGATGTTGTCTACCGGGATATCGAAGAAGCCCTGGATCTGATCCGCGTGCAGGTCGACCGTGAGGACACGGTTGACCCCGACGACGGTCAGCATGTCGGCCACTACCTTGGCGCTGATGGCCACGCGGGCGGAGCGCGGACGGCGATCCTGGCGGGCATAGCCGAAGTAGGGGATGACAGCGGTGATACGAGTGGCCGAGGAGCGGCGGAAGGCATCGGCCATCACCACCAGTTCCATCAGGTTGTCGTTGGTCGGCGCGCAGGTCGGCTGAATCAGGAATACGTCCTTGCCGCGGACGTTTTCGTTGATTTCGACGCTGATTTCGCCATCGGAGAATTTGCCAACTGAAACATCGCCAAGAGGAATGTGCAGCTGACGCACGACGCGTCGTGCAAGATCGGGGTTAGCGTTCCCCGTGAAGACCATCATCTTGGACACGCTACAGGTACCTGTGTCGACCGAAGGGATCCGGATGAAATACAGAAGAGGAAAATGGCAGGGGCGGCTGGATTCGAACCAACGCATGGCAGGATCAAAACCTGCTGCCTTACCGCTTGGCGACGCCCCTGTGGTATTGCTCGAATGCCGTTTCGGCATTCCTTTCTCAGACCAGAGTTTCCAGCTTCCGGTGCAACATCGAAACGTTGCTTCCTTTGGCGACGAACCTCTGAAGGTGGTCTGGAAGAAGGGCCGAGACTTTATCAGCTTCAGCTTTGTTTGGGAAGCTCCCAAACACACAACCTCCAGTGCCGGTTAATCTAGCTGAAACAAATTTGTTTAGCAAGATCAAAGCGTTATGAACTTCTGGGTAACGCCTCTCGACTACCGGCTGACAGTCGTTTCGGCTGTCCCCCTCGAGAACGGTGCGCACTTTAATGGCGGGAGAATCGCGTGTCAACAGTGGATCTGAAAAAATTTCTGCTGTGCTGACAAGTACTTGCGGAACCAAGACGAGATACCAGGGCTCCGGGATGTCCACCGGGGTGAGCTTTTCGCCCACGCCCTCGGCGAAAGCCGCGCGTCCGCGGGTGAAGACCGGCACGTCGGCGCCCAGGCGCAGGCCCAGGGCGGCGATGCGGTCCTCGTCCCAGCCGAGTTGCCAGAGATGGTTCAAGGCCAGGAGCGTCGTGGCGGCGTCGGAGCTGCCGCCGCCGATGCCGCCCCCCATGGGCAAGCGCTTGTCCAGCCAGATGTCGACGCCTTGCAGGCTGCCGGAGGCTTCCTGCAGCCCGCGCGCGGCGCGCACGATCAGGTTGCTGTCGTGCGGCACCCCGGCGATTTCCGTGTGCAGGCGTACCTGGCCGTCCTGGCGGGCTTCGAAATGCAGCTCGTCGCCGTGGTCGAGGAATTGGAACAGGGTCTGCAACTCGTGATAGCCATCGTCGCGGCGGCCGAGGATATGCAGGAACAGATTGAGCTTGGCCGGGGCAGGCAGGCTGAGGCGCACGCTCATGTCAGCGGCCGAGCTGGCGCGGCTGCCAGTCCTTGATCACCAGGGTGACGTCGAGGTCCTGGCCGTGCAGCTTCAGGCGCTCGGGTAGCCAGTAGCCGTTCTGTTCGGCGTAGCGGGTGTATTCGATCTGCCAGCCGTCCTGTTCCAAGCGCGCCAGGCGACTGTCGGCGTCGAGGGTCAGGCGGCTCTTGCTGTCCGGCGCCGGGAGGCCGCGTACCCACCAGAGCAGGTGCGAGACCGGCAGGCGCCAGCCTAGTTGTTCTTCCAGCAGGGCTTCCGGGGACTCCGCCTGGTAGCGGCCCTGCCCGGCGACTTCCAGGCTCACCGCGCCTTCACGCCCGGTCAGGCGTGCTGCGCCGCGGCCGAGCGGGCCGGACAGGCGGATGTCGTAGTAGCCCTGGCGCTGCAGCCAGAACAGGGTGCCGCTGCCGGAGTCGCGCGGGGCGCGGATGCCGACCTTGCCGTCGATCTGCCAGGCATCCAGCTCGCTGAGTTGCTGCTTGTGGGTTTTCCAGGTCTGCGCATCGCCCTGGCCTTCCAGGGCTTCGTGGGAGGTCAGGCCGGCGCAGCCGCTGAGCAGGGCCAGCGCGGAGGCGGCGAGGAAAAGACGTAGACGCATGGTTTCAAGGAGTCTCGGCGCCGGTCAGGCGCTTGATGGTGCGGCGCAGCACGTCGCTGTCGGGCTGCTTGTCGAGGTATTCGCGCCAGATGGCTCGGGCGTCGTCCTGGCGCCCCTGGGCCCAGAGGACTTCGCCCAGGTGCGCGGCGACCTCGTGGTCGGGGTAGCGCTGCAGCGCCTGGCGCAGGTAGCGCTCGGCGTCCGCCAGCTTGCCCTGGCGATAGTTGATCCAGCCCATGCTGTCGAGGATCGCCGGGTCGTCCGGGTTCAGCTTGTGCGCCTTGAGGATCAGCTCGCGCGCCTCGGTGTAGCGGGTAGTGCGGTCGGCCAGGGTGTAGCCGAGGGCGTTGAGGGCCATGGCGTTGTCCGGCTCGCGGGCGATGACGAAGCGCAGGTCCTTTTCCATCTGCGCCAGGTCGTTACGCTTCTCCGCCAGCATCGAGCGGGTGTAGAGCAGGTTGAGGTCCTCCGGGTACTGCTTCAGACCCTCCTGGATGGCCTGCCAGGCCTTTTCCTGCTGGTCGTTGTTGGACAGCGCCTCGGCTTCGATCAGGTACAGCTGGATGGCGTAGTCGGGTTGCTCGCTGCGCGCCTTGTCCAGGCGCTGGGCGGCTTCGTCGACGCGACCGGCCTTGAGCAGGACGTCGGTCTGGCGCAGTTGCGCCGGGAGGAAGTCATTGCCCGGGCCGACCTGGGCGTACTCGTCGAGGGCGCGCGCGGTGTCCTTCTGTTCCTCGGCGAGGCGGCCGAGGTTGAAGTGGGCGGCGTCGACGTGGCTGTCGCGCTCGACCAGTTCTTCCAGGTAGATCCTGGCTTCGTCCCAGGCCTGGGCTTCCAGGCAGACCAGCGCCAGGGAGAAACGCAGGTCGTCGTCGTCGGGGAATTGCTGGACCAGTCCGGCGAACTCGGCCTTGGCGTCGTCCAGGCGGTTCTGCTCCACCAGCAGGCGCGCGTAGGCGAGGCGCACGCGCTTGTCGTCCGGGTGTTCCTTGATCCCGGCCTTGAGCAGCGGCAGGGCCTCGTCGCTGCGCTTCATGCTCTGCAACAGGCGGGAGCGGAGCAGCAGCGGGGCGACTTCGTGGCGGCTTGCGGAGTTGTCCTCGAGCAGGGTCAGGGCTTCGTCCGGGCGGCCGTCCTGTTGCAGCAGCAGGGCCTTGCCGAACAGCAACTGGCCGTTGTTCGGGTATTTCTTCAACAGGTGGTCGAAGCTCTGCAGCAGGCCGGTGCGGGTATCCGGGTCGGTCTCCGCGGCAGACAGGGCGAGGAAGTCGAAGTGCGTGTCGCCCTGGCCGTTGAGGACCTTCTCCATGTACACCATGGACTCCTCGTAGCGCCCGGCGCGGGCCAACTGGATCGCGGCGGCGCGTTGGGCATCGAGGTTGTCCGGCGCGCTGCGCGCCCAGAGCAGGGAGGTGTCGAGGGCTTCCTGGTCGGCGCCGAGGTATTCGGCGATGCGGAAGGCGCGCTCGGAAACTCCGGGGTCGCGGGTTTTCTGCGCCTGCACCACATAGTTGCTCAGGGCGATGTCGAAGCGGTTGCGCTGCCCGGCCAGTTCGGCCACCAGCAGCGAATACAGGCTGTCCTCGCTGAAGGAGCCGTACTTTTCCGGCTTGGCCTTGGTCTCGACCGCGGTGTCTTCCACCGGCGGGGTGCCATCGGGAGTCTTGTGGATAAGTGACTGGCAGCCGCCGAGCAGCAGCGTGACGGTCAGCAGCGCAAGGGATTTGTTCATAGAGGAAGAAAGCCGGCCTTGAACCTGCGAGGGTGGCGCCATCATGACATAAGCCGTCCGGCAAGCCCAAGGGGGCCGGGACGGGCGTCGACGAAGCTGTCTATGGGGTCAATACATCGGCAATGGTTGTCCTGCCCTTGGCGAAGTAGGAGAATTGCGCGTTTCCCCGATTAGCTCAGCGATCCTGCATGGCCTTCATTGCCCTCGGCATCAATCACAAGACCGCCTCGGTGGCTGTCCGCGAGCGCGTGGCTTTCACTCCGGAACAGATGGTCGAGGCGCTGCAGCAGCTCTGCCGCCTGACCACCAGCCGCGAGGCGGCCATCCTGTCGACCTGCAACCGGAGCGAACTCTACCTGGAGATCGACCATCCGACCGCGGACGACGTGCTCGCCTGGCTGGCGGACTACCATCGTCTGACCCTCGACGAGTTGCGCGCCTGCGCCTATGTGCACCAGGACGAAGACGCGGTGCGCCACATGATGCGCGTGGCCTCCGGCCTCGACTCGATGGTCCTCGGCGAGCCGCAGATCCTCGGCCAGATGAAGTCGGCCTACGCCGTCGCGCGCGAGGCCGGCACCGTCGGTCCGCTGCTCGGCCGCCTGTTCCAGGCCACCTTCAGTACGGCGAAGACCGTCCGCACCGATACCGCCATCGGCGAGAACCCGGTGTCCGTGGCGTTCGCCGCGGTGAGCCTGGCCAAGCAGATCTTCAGCGACCTGCACCGCAGCCAGGCGCTGCTGATCGGCGCCGGCGAGACCATCACCCTGGTCGCGCGCCACCTGTTCGAGCAAGGCGTGAAGCGCATCGTGGTGGCCAACCGCACCCTGGAGCGCGCCAGCCTGCTCGCCGAGCAGTTCGGCGCCCATGCGGTGCTGCTTTCGGAGATACCCGAGGAGTTGGCCAACAGCGATATCGTCATCAGCTCCACTGCCAGCCAGTTGCCGATCCTCGGCAAGGGCGCCGTGGAGCGCGCGCTGAAGCAACGCAAGCACAAGCCGATGTTCATGGTCGACATCGCCGTGCCGCGCGACATCGAGCCGGAAGTCGGCGAACTGGACGACGTCTACCTCTATAGCGTCGACGACCTCCACGAAGTAGTGGCGGAGAATCTCAAGAGCCGCCAGGGCGCTGCCCAGGCCGCCGAGGAACTGGTCGGCAGCGGCGTCGCCGAGTTCATGCAGCGCCTGCGCGAACTGGCTGCGGTGGACGTGCTGCGCGCCTATCGGCAGCAGGCCGAGCGCCTGCGCGATGAAGAACTGGGCAAGGCCCAGCGGCAACTGGCCAACGGTGCCGACCCGGCCGAGGTGATGGCCCAACTGGCCCGCGGCCTGACCAACAAACTGCTGCACGCGCCCAGCGTGCAGATGAAGAAAATGTCCGCCGAGGGCCGCATCGACGCGCTGGCCCTGGCCCAGGAGCTGTTCGCCCTCGACGAGGGCGCGCCGCGCCACTGACCGGTACCTATGCCTGCATGAAAGCTTCTCTGCTGAAAAAGCTGGATGTCCTCAGCGATCGCTACGAAGAACTGACGGCGCTGCTCGGCGACGCCGAGGTGATCAGTGACCAGACCCGCTTCCGCGCCTATTCCCGCGAGTACGCCGAGGTCGAACCGGTGATCCTGGCGTTCCGCGACTACCGCAAGGTGCAGGCCGATCTCGAGGGCGCCCAGGCGTTGCTCAAGGACAGCGACCCGGAGTTGCGCGACCTCGCCGAGGAGGAGGTCGCCGAAGCGCGCGGCCGCCTCGCCGCCCTCGGCGACAGCCTGCAGCGCATGCTGCTGCCGAAGGATCCCAACGACAGCCGCAACGTGTTCCTGGAGATCCGTGCCGGCACCGGTGGCGACGAGGCGGCGATCTTCTCCGGCGACCTGTTCCGCATGTATTCGCGCTACGCCGAGCGCCAGGGCTGGCGGGTCGAGACGCTGTCGGAGAACGAGGGCGAGCACGGTGGCTACAAGGAAGTGATTGCCCGGGTCGAGGGCGACAACGTCTACGCCAAGCTCAAGTTCGAGTCCGGCGCGCACCGCGTGCAGCGGGTGCCGGAAACCGAATCCCAGGGCCGGATCCACACTTCCGCCTGCACTGTCGCGGTGCTGCCGGAGCCGGACGAGCAGGCAGCGATCGAGATCAACCCGGCCGACCTGCGGGTGGACACCTACCGTTCCTCCGGCGCCGGCGGCCAGCACGTCAACAAGACCGACTCGGCGGTGCGCATCACCCACGTTCCCAGCGGCATCGTGGTCGAGTGCCAGGAAGAGCGCTCGCAGCACAAGAACCGCGCCAAGGCCATGGCCTGGCTGGCGGCCAAGCTCAACGACCAGCAGCAGGCCGCGGCGCAGCAGGCGATCGCCAGCACGCGCAAGCTGCTGGTGGGCTCGGGCGACCGCTCGGAGCGCATCCGTACCTACAACTTCCCGCAAGGGCGGGTCACCGACCATCGCATCAACCTCACCCTGTACTCCCTGGGCGAGGTGATGGAGGGCGCGGTGGAACAGGTGATCGAGCCGCTGCTGCAGGAATACCAGGCCGATCAACTGGCGGCCCTGGGCGACTGACATGACCACTATCTGTACCCTTCTCAAGGATTCCCAACTGCCCGATTCGCCCAGCGCCCGGCTCGACACCGAGTTGCTGCTGGCGGCGGCGATGGGCAAGCCGCGCAGCTTCCTGCGTACCTGGCCGGAGCGCATCGTGCCGCGCGAGGCCAACGAGCGGTTCGACGACTGGATCGCCCGTCGGCGCAACGGCGAGCCGGTGGCCTACATCCTTGGCCACCAGGGCTTCTGGAGCCTGGACCTGGAGGTTGCGCCACACACCCTGATCCCGCGCCCGGACACCGAACTGCTGGTGGAAACCGCGCTGGCGACCCTCGCGGCGGACACCGCTACGGTGCTCGACCTGGGCACCGGCACCGGCGCCATCGCCCTGGCCCTGGCCAGCGAACGGCCGCTGTGGACGGTGACGGCGGTGGACCGCGTGGAAGAGGCCGTGGCGCTGGCCGAGCGCAATCGCCAGCGGCTGCTCCTGGAGAACGTCGAGGTGCGCCGCAGCCACTGGTTCTCCGCCCTCGATGGCCGGCGCTTCCGGATGATCGTCGGCAATCCGCCGTATATCCCTGCCAGCGATCCGCACCTGAGCGAGGGCGACGTGCGTTTCGAGCCGAAGAGCGCGCTGGTCGCGGGTAGCGATGGCCTCGACGATATCCGCCAGATCGTCGCCCAGGCGCCGCGGCATTTGCTGGACGAAGGCTGGTTGCTGCTCGAGCACGGCTATGATCAAGGGGCGGCGGTGCGCGAACTGCTCGGCGCCCGCGGCTTCGCCGGGGTACATACGTTGCGCGACCTCGGCGGCAACGAGCGGATCACTCTCGGACAATGGGCATGCTGAGCGACGAGGAACTGCTGCGCTACAGTCGCCAGATCCTGCTGGCGCAGGTCGACGTCGAGGGCCAGCTGCGCCTGAAGCGCAGCCGCGCACTGATCGTCGGTCTTGGCGGCCTGGGTTCGCCGGTGGCGCTGTACCTGGCCGCGGCTGGGGTCGGCGAGCTGCACCTGGCGGATTTCGATACGGTCGACCTGACCAACCTGCAACGGCAGGTCATCCACGATGGCGCCAGCGTCGGCGTCGGCAAGGTGGAGTCGGCGATGCGCCGGCTGGGCGCGCTGAATCCGCAGATCCGCCTGGTCAGCCATAGCGCCGCGCTGGATGAGGACTCCCTCGATGCCGCCGTGGCGGCGGTCGACCTGGTGCTCGACTGCACCGACAACTTCGCCACCCGCGAGGCGGTCAACGTCGCCTGCGTGCGCGCCGGCAAGCCCCTGGTCAGCGGCGCGGCGATCCGTCTCGAGGGCCAGCTTTCGGTATTCGATACCCGCCGCGACGCAAGCCCCTGCTACCACTGCCTCTACGGGCACGGCAGCGAGGCCGAGCTGACCTGCAGCGAGGCCGGCGTGATCGGTCCGCTGGTGGGGCTGGTCGGTAGCCTGCAGGCGCTGGAGGCGCTCAAGCTGCTGGCCGGTTTCGGCGAACCGCTGGTGGGCCGCCTGCTGCTGGTGGACGCCCTCGGCACGCGCTTCCGCGAATTGCGGGTGCGTCGCGATCCTTCCTGTGCCGTCTGCGGGCAACGCCATGGCGGTTGAGTCGGCCGCGGTCGGCGTTTTCGATTCCGGGGTCGGCGGGCTCAGCGTATTGCGTGAGATTCGTGCGCGCCTGCCATCCGAATCGTTGCTCTACGTCGCCGACAACGCCCATGTGCCCTACGGCGAGAAGAGCGCGGAGTACATCCGCGAACGCTGCGAGCGGATCGGTGATTTCCTTCTGGAGCAGGGCGCCAAGGCTCTGGTACTGGCCTGCAATACCGCGACGGCAGCGGCTGCGGCGGAATTGCGCGAACGTTATCCGCAGGTGCCGCTGGTGGCCATGGAGCCGGCGGTGAAGCCGGCCGCGGCGGCCACCCGCAACGGTCGGGTCGGCGTCCTCGCCACCACCGGAACTCTGAAGAGCGCGCGTTTCGCCGCCTTGCTCGACCGCTTCGCCAGCGACGTACAGGTCTTCACCCAGCCCTGTCCGGGGCTGGTCGAGCGCATCGAGGCCGGCGATCTCTATGGGCCGCAAACCCGGGCACTGCTGGAACGCCTGCTGGCGCCCATCCTCGAACAGGGCTGCGATACGCTGATCCTCGGCTGTACTCATTATCCCTTCGTCAAACCCCTGCTGGCCGAGCTGATCCCGGCGGAGATGGCAGTGATCGATACGGGAGCGGCTGTCGCCCGGCAACTGGAGCGCGTATTGTCGGCGCGGGCGCTACTGGCCTCTGGCCAGGCCGCGACGCCGCGTTTCTGGACCAGCGCGCTGCCGGAGGAGATGGAAAGGATCCTGCCGATCCTCTGGGGAAGCCCGGAAAGCGTAGGAAAATTAGTCGTTTAGTCGTTCCTGGCAGACGTGACAGCGATTTTTTGAACTAAAGCGTTTGGTCTAGTATCTGCTTTAGTAAGTGCGCTCTTATAATGCGCAGCTTGAATGCGGGGGCTTTCATGCAACTTTCGAAAAGGACGTTTCAATGAAGAAACTACTTCCGCTGGCCGTTCTGGCCGCACTTTCCTCCGTCCACGTGGCCTCCGCCCAGGCGGCGGACGTCTCGGCCGCCGTCGGTGCGACCGGCCAGTCGGGCATGACCTATCGCCTGGGCCTGAGCTGGGATTGGGACAAGAGCTGGTGGCAGACCTCCACCGGGCGCCTGACCGGCTACTGGGATGCGGGCTACACCTATTGGGAAGGTGGCGATGAAGGCGCCGGCAAGCATTCGCTGTCGTTCGCTCCGGTATTCGTCTATGAGTTCGCCGGCGACTCGATCAAGCCATTCATCGAGGCCGGTATCGGTGTGGCGGCGTTCTCCGGCACCCGTGTCGGCGACCAGAACCTGGGTTCCTCCCTGAACTTCGAAGACCGCATCGGCGCCGGCCTGAAGTTCGCCAACGGCCAGTCGGTCGGCATTCGGGCGATCCACTATTCCAACGCCGGCCTGAAACAGCCGAACGACGGTATCGAGTCCTACAGCCTGTTCTACAAGATCCCGATCTAGTCGGCACGGTCGAAAAAAGCCGGGTTCATCCCGGCTTTTTCATGCCTGCGATTCTTCCACCACGCCGCACCGCCCCATGGAAAGAGCGAGCCATTTGGCGGGAGGCGATAGCTCGCTGACGCGCCCTACGCGCGACCATCGCGCGGCGGCAGGTTGCGGAAAGCCGCCAGCGCCTGTTCGCGGCTGGCCTTCAGGTCGACCATCGGCCGTGGATAGTCGACCCCGGCGAACAGCCCCAGGCTGGACGGATCGTGGATCGCCTTGCGCTCCAGGCCGGCCAGTTCCGGCAGCCAGTGGCGGATGAACTCGCCGCGTGGATCGAAGCGTTCGGACTGCGAGAGCGGATTGAACAGGCGGAAGTAGGGGACGGCGTCGGTGCCGGTGGATGCGCTCCACTGCCAGCCACCGTTGTTCGCCGCCAGGTCGCCGTCGATGAGGTGGCGCATGAACCAGCGTTCGCCTTCGCGCCAGTCGATCAGCAGGTTCTTGCTGAGGAACATCGCTACCACCATCCGCAGGCGATTGTGCATCCAGCCGGTGGCGAGCAACTGGCGCATTGCTGCATCGATGATCGGTATGCCGGTGCGCCCCTGTTGCCAGGCTTCGAGTTCCGCCGGGGCCTGGCGCCAGCGCAGGGCTTCGGTCTCCTCGCGGAAGGGGCGGTGCCGGGAGACCCGTGGGTAGCCGACCAGGATGTGCTTGTAGAACTCGCGCCAGAGCAGCTCGTTGATCCAGATCGCGGCGCCTTGCTGGCCGCCGCTGAACTCGCCGCGGTTGGCAACCAGCGCGGCGTCCAGGCATTGCCTGGGCGAGAGTACGCCGGCGGCCAGGTAGGGCGACAGTTGGCTGGTGCCGGGAAGCGCCGGGAAGTCGCGCCGTTCATGGTAGTCGGCCAGGTGCTGGTCGGCGAAGTCGCGCAGGCGTTCCTGCGCTACCTCTTCGCCTGCCGGCCAGAGGCGGCGCAAGCTATCGGCCGGCCGCGGGAAGGCGGGCACGGCATCCGGCAGCGGGTCGCTGGCCAGCGCGTGCGGTGGTTGGGGCTGCGGACGCGGGCGGACACCCGGCAGGGCCTGGTACAGCCGTTCGTGGCAGACCTTGCGGAACTGGCTGAACACCTGGAAATAGCCGCCAGTTCGGGTCAGCACCGAGCCGGGGGCGAAGAACAGCTGGTCGAGGTGGCTGTGGAAGGCCACGTCCTGTTCGCGCAGGCGTTGGCCGACGGCCTGGTCGCGGCGTTCCTCGTTCACCCCGTATTCCTGGTTGACGTGTACCGCGCCGATTCCCAGCTCCCGGCAGAGCCGGCCGATGACTTCCGGGGCTTGCCGCCAGTGGCCGCAGTCGCGCACCAGCAGCGGGATGTTCAGCGCGGCGAGCTGGCGTTGCAGCTCGCCCAGGTTGCGCAGCCAGAAGTCGACCTTGCAGGGCGCATCGTCGTGTTCCCGCCACTGCGCCGGGCTGAGCAGGTAGAGGGCCACGCAAGGGCGCCCATCGGCGGCGGCGAGGAGCGCGCTGTTATCGGTGGTTCGCAGGTCGCAGCGAAACCAGATCAGGTTCATCGGAAGTCCGTTCATGGGTTCAACAGGCCTCGTTCGCCGAGCAGGCGGCGGGCTTCCAGGGGCGTGCTCGCCAGCAGCAGGCCGGCTAGCGCCAGGGTTTCGAAGGCTTCGCGCTGGATCTCCACGGCCGGTCCGACCAGCACCACCGGGCAGCTCACCCCTGCCAGCAGGCGCGGCAGGTGCTCCGGGTTGAGGCGATGACTGGCGTACAGCAACACGCCGCGAGCTTCCAGGCGTTCGCAGGCCAGGGCCAGTTCGGCCGGTGGCAGCGGCCAGTCGAAGACCTGCAGCGGCACCTCGCCGCTGCCGAGCAACCAACTGCACAGCCAGAGGTTCGGTTCCAGCGACAGCTCGGACTGGTTGACCAGCAGCAGCGGCGTGCCCTGTTGCAGCCGCTGCTGGTGATAAAGGCGGGCGCCCAGCTTGCTGCGCAACCAGGAGAAGAAGAAGGCCCGCTCCATGCGCGCGCCGAATTGTCCCTGCCAGCGTCGTTCGAGGTGCTGCAGCAAGGGTTGCAGAAGCTTTTCGCAGAGGGTCGCTACCGGATAGAGCGACGCGGCCTGGTTGAACAGATCGTCGAGGCGTCGCTCGGCCAGCGCGGCGATGGCGTCCAGCAGTTGTTCGTGCAGGCGTTCCCAGGGGGATTCGACATCCGCCGCCGGGGTTTCCTCCGGACGCTCCAGCAGCGCGCGCACCTGGCTGATGGCGACGCCACGCTCGAGCCAGACGAGTATCCGGCGGATGCGCTCGACCTGCTCTTCGCTGTAGAGCCGGTGACCCTTGCCGGTGCGTTGCGGCACCACCAGGCCGTAGCGGCGCTCCCAGGCGCGCAGGGTGACCGGATGGACGCCGGTCAGACGAGTGACTTCGCGGATCGGCAGGCCGCCGCGTTCGAGGTGGGGCGAGTTCATCGGGAAATCCTAGAGCGCGTTGCGCAGGCCGAGTTCGGTCGGGTGCGGTTGCAGGTAGGCCTGCTGGGCGATGTATGCATGCGGGTGGCGACGGAAGTGGTGCTTTAGCAGGGTCAGCGGTACCACCAGCGGCACGCTGCCATGCCGGTATTGCTCGATCAGCTCGCGCAATTCACGCCTGTCTTCGGCTGCGAGGTCGCGTTTCAGGTAGCCGCTCAGGTGCAGCAACACGTTGCCATGGCTGCCGCGGGTCGCGCAGCGGCGTAGGCCCTGCATCAGCTCGCCGAAGTAACGCGTGCCGAGGGCTTCCGGCTGGTAGTGGCCGGCTTCGCCGAGCAGGCGGCCGAGACTGCGGTAGTGCTCCGGCGAATGCGCCAGCAACTGGTACTTGTAGCGGCTATGGAAGGCGACGATGGCCGAATGGCTGAGGCCGCGCTGGCACAGGGCCTGCCAGTGGGCATGGGCGAACACGCGGGTGAGGAAGTTCTCCCGCAGGACCGGATCGTGCAGCCGGCCTTCTTCTTCCACCGGTAGCTCCGGCAAGGCTGCGCAAAGGGCTGCGGCGAAGCGTCCACGGCCTTCGGCGCGCGGCGCGCCGCCGCCTTCTGGATAGACCTTGACCCGTTGCAGCCCGCAGGACGGCGAACGTTGCATGAAGATGAAACCGTCCAGCGTATCCGCCCGTTGCGCCACCCGCCGCGCATATTCGGCGAGCGCTTCGCCGACCGCCAGGCCGTCGCGGCTCCGCGCCTCGGCGGCTTCCGGAGTGCCTTCCAGGCGAATCGCCGGGCGCGGCGTGCCCAGGCCGATGGCCTGTTCCGGGCAGAAGGAGACGAACTCGACGTGCCGCGCCAGTTCCTCGCAAAGCGCGGATCGCTTGTGGCCGCCGTTGAAGCGCACCGGTTCGCCGAGCAGGCAGGCGCTGATGCCGAGTCGGGGCGTCAGGGAAGGGTGAGATTCGTGCATCGGTGTCGTCTCCCGAGGGGAAAGGAGGTTCGCGCGCAGCTCGACAGCCAGGCGGTCATACGACACATCCTAGAACTTATCTTGTACAGGTCAATGTATTTGTATAGGTATTTTCTTGTCACATCGGGCCGCCAGGCGACGGCCCGATCCCCTCAGAGATGTTCCAGCAGGCGCCGCGCGGCTTCCTGGCCGCTGAGCCAGGCGCCTTCGACGCGGCCGCTGGAGCACCAGTCGCCGCAGGCGTAGATGCCCAGGTCGGGATCGCCGAGGGCGCCCCACTGGTGAGCCTCCGCCGGGCGTGCATAGAGCCAGCGGTGGGCGATGCTGAAGGCGGCTTCCGGTAC
This sequence comes from Pseudomonas sp. HMSC067G02, assembly GCF_001813485.1. Classification (NCBI taxonomy): domain Bacteria; kingdom Pseudomonadati; phylum Pseudomonadota; class Gammaproteobacteria; order Pseudomonadales; family Pseudomonadaceae; genus Pseudomonas; species Pseudomonas sp. HMSC067G02. The sequence continues at coordinate 26,474 of NZ_KV812622.1, read as the reverse complement.
GGCGCAGCCGATCACTTCGGCGAAGGCGCAGCGCAGATGCTCGACCACGTCCTCCTTGGCCATGTCGATGTGTTGCCGGCTCCACTGGCTGGTGGCGTGCAGCACCCAGGTATCGAGGGCGGTGTCGCGCCCCGGCTTGCTGCGATTGCAGGCCAGCCAGGCGATCGGACTGCCGTGCACGAAGCAGCCCTGCACCGGGGTGTCGAGTACCTCGCGGAAGCCCAGCGCCACCGCCCAGGTCGGCTCCATGACCACGCTCGCGGCGGTGGCCGCCAGTTTCGGCACGCTGGCCAGCAGCGGCGTGGCCTGGGGAGCGGGGATGGCGATCAGGACCTGGTTGAACGGACCGTGGTTCTGTCCCTCGGCGTCCTGCAGGTGCCAGTGCTGCTTGCCGCGGAAGACCTCGGTGATGCGGCAGGAGAAGACCACTTGCAGATCGGTGAGCAGGGCGCGGGTGATCGCACTCATCCGTGGGATGCCGACCCAGCGTGGCTGCTCGTCCGGGGAGGGGCTCAGCTGGCCGTCGCGGTATTGGTAGAGAGCGGGTTTCCACTCGTCCACCCAGCCTTCCTCGCGCCAGTGTTGCAAGGCGTCGAGGAAGCGCCGGTCGCGGGCGGTGAAGTATTGCGCGCCGAGGTCCAGCGTGCCGGCCTCGCTGCGCTTGCTGGCCATGCGGCCGCCGCTGCCGTGGCCCTTGTCGAACAGCTGTACGGTCTGGCCGGCGGATCTCAATGCGTGGGCGGCGGAAAGCCCGGCGATGCCAGTACCGATGATGGCGATGGGGACGCTCATGACATGCCTCTCTGGTTGTGTAGCGTCTGGACAGGCGAATCAGGTTTCTTGTACAAGCTTGATTTAATGTACAGTATTGCGCGTGCTTCGAGGCGCACCTTGCATCGCGCCGATGGCGCGCTTGCGGCGCACGGCTCGCTTCCTGGCCTGTCGAACCTTCAGACGTTCCGTTCGGAAGTATCAACCGAGTTATCTGAAGAATAGACGGCTGGCGCCGTTCACTAAGGCACCAGTGCGATGCAAGCCCTGTTCCTTGGCTGAGTCGAAAACGACGCCAGGGTTCCCCGGCCGGAGCCGACGGATCTTCCATCCACAGGATAACGCTGGAATGGGGGGAGGATGCACGGTCATCGGGCAGATCGATGTCCAGGGTCCAGACTGAAAGGGCACGCAGGCAAAACGAGGAGACAGCCATGCACATTCTCTTGACCGGCGGTACCGGCCTGATGGGTCGCCGCCTGTGCGCCCGCTGGCGACAGGCCGGACACCGGCTGACCGTGTTCAGCCGGCGGCCGCAGCAGGTGGAATCGCTGTGCGGCGTCGGCGTGCGCGGCATCGATCGTTTCGACGAGTACGGCGACCAGCCGCTCGACGCGGTGGTCAACCTGGCCGGCGAGCCGATCGCGGACAAACCCTGGAGCCACAAGCGCAAGGCGCTGCTGTGGGAAAGCCGGGTACGCCTTACCGAGCGCCTGGTGGAATGGCTGGACGCTCGTGAGCAGCGCCCGGACCTTCTGTTATCGGGTTCTGCGGTGGGTTGGTATGGCGACAGCGGCGAGCGCCCGGTGACCGAGGAGGGGGCGGCGGCCGGCGAGGATTTCGCCAGCGAGCTATGCCTAGCCTGGGAGCAGATCGCCCGCGAGGCGGAGAAGCTCGGCACCCGTGTCGTGCTGTTGCGCACCGGCCTGGTGCTGGCCTCCGAGGGCGGCTTCCTCGGGCGCCTGTTGCCGCTCTACCGGCTCGGCCTGGGCGGACCGCTGGGTGACGGCCGGCAATGGATGCCGTGGATTCATATCGAGGATCAAATCGAGCTGATCGATTTTCTTTTGCGGCGGCCCGATGCCAGCGGTCCCTATAATGCGTGCGCTCCCAACCCGGTGCGCAACCGTGATTTCGCCAAGGCCCTGGGCCGGGCGCTGCACAAGCCGGCGCGGATACCGACCCCCGGGTTCGTCCTGCGCCTCGGGCTGGGAGAAATGTCCGGATTGCTGCTCGGCGGCCAGCGAGCCTTGCCGCAACGCTTGCAGGACGCCGGCTACCGTTTTCAATTCACCGACCTGGACGTGGCGCTGGCCGATGTCCTGGACGCCCGACGAAAGGATCAGGCATGACCGAGAATGCCCTGCTGTTGCTCAACCTGGGCTCCCCGGATTCGACCCGGGTGGAGGATGTTCGCCGCTATCTCGACCAGTTCCTCATGGACCCTTACGTGGTCGACCTGCCCTGGCCGCTGCGGCGCCTGCTGGTGTCGCTGATCCTGATCAAGCGTCCGGCCGAATCGGCGCATGCCTACAGCTCGATCTGGTGGGACGAAGGGTCGCCACTGATCGTCCTCAGTCGTCGCCTGCAGGAGGCGATGAAGCCGCACTGGCCGCATGGGCCGGTGGAACTGGCGATGCGCTACGGCCAGCCGGCCATCGAGAAGGTCCTGCTCGACCTGGCGCGCCGTGGTATCCGGCGGGTGACCCTGGCGCCGCTGTATCCACAGTTCGCCGACAGCACCACGACCACCGCCGAACAAGAGGTGCGCCGGGTGATCGCCGCCCATCGCCTGGAGCTGGAGGTCAGCACGCTGCCGCCGTTCTACGACCAGCCGGTCTACCTCGATGCCCTGGTGGAAAGCGTGCGTCCGTACCTGCAGCAGCCCCACGACCATCTGTTGCTGAGCTTCCATGGCTTGCCCGAGCGGCACATCCGCAAGCTGGTGAAGGATCCTGCCCACGACCTGCTGGCCGAGAACAGCCGCAACGTCAGCCCCGAAGCCCTCGCCCTCTGCTACCGCAGCCAGTGCCTGCGCACCGCCGAGGCCTTCGCCGAGCGCGCCGGCCTGGAGCAGGGGCGCTGGTCGGTGGCGTTCCAGTCGCGCCTGGGGCGCGCCAAGTGGATCGAGCCCTATACCGACGCCAAGCTCGACGAACTGGTGCAGCGTGGGGTGAAGCGCCTGCTGGTGATGTGCCCGGCGTTCGTCGCCGACTGCATCGAGACTCTGGAGGAAATCGGCATGCGCGGCCGCGAGCAGTTCATCAGCGCCGGCGGCGAGGACCTGGTGCTGATTCCCTGCCTCAACGACCACCCCGCCTGGGTCGGCGCCCTGGCCGACATGAGCGGGCGCTTGGCCAGGCCGCTCTGAGAGCCTGTTCATGATCCGCTGCGCGGCGCGGTATGAAGGCTTCGAAGTGCTCATTTGCCGCTCGTCAGCTCCGCTTCCCCGCCCAGCTCGCGAGATGCTGGACAGGCTCTGAGCGCACGCGGCGGCGAATGACCTGGCGGTCATTCGCCGGAACCCGCTTCCCGCATTCAGCAGTTCTATAGTCCCTTGCCCTGGGTATAAGCCCGGATGTTGCCGGCTTATCCTGCCTGTCGACCCTCCCTTCGCATCCGCCGCTTCGGCGGCGTCCAGGAGTTCGGCATGCATAACAACAATAACGGCTATCCCTCCAACCTTGCGGCCTGGACCACGGTGGCGATCCTCATGGTCGCCTATGTGCTGTCCTTCATCGACCGGCAGATCCTCAACCTGCTGGTCGGCCCGATCCGCCGCGACCTGGCCATCAGCGACACGGAAATGAGCCTGCTGATGGGCTTGTCCTTCGCCCTGTTCTACACCCTTTGCGGTATCCCGCTCGGACGCATGGCCGACAACCGCAGCCGGCGCGGTCTGATCCTGTTCGGCGTGCTGGTGTGGAGCGCGATGACCGCGGCCTGCGGTCTGGCGCGCAGCTATTGGCAATTCCTCACCTTCCGGGTCGGCGTCGGGGTCGGCGAGGCGGCGCTGTCGCCAGCGGCCTATTCGCTGATCGCCGACAGCTTCCCGCGCGAGCGTCGGGCGACGGCGATCAGCGTCTACTCGATGGGCATCTACCTGGGCTCGGGGCTGGCCTTCCTGCTCGGCGGGCTGGTGATCAAGTTCGCCTCGGCCCAGGGCGACGTGCATCTGCCGCTGTTCGGCGAGGTGCGCCCGTGGCAACTGATCTTCCTCATCCTCGGCGCCGCCGGCGTGCTCTTCTGCCTGTTGCTGCTGGCGATCCGCGAGCCGGCCCGGCGCGGAGTCGGCGCAGGCGTGGCGGTGCCGCTGGGCGAGGTCGGCGCCTACCTGCGGGCCAACCGCAAGACCGTGCTCTGCCACAACTTCGGTTTCGCCTGCCTGTCCTTCGCCGGCTACGGCAGCGGCGCCTGGGTGCCGACCTTCTTCGTCCGCACCCACGGCTGGGACGCCGGTCATGTCGGGGTGGTCTACGGCAGCATCGTCGCGGTGTTCGGCTGTCTCGGCATCGTCTTCGGCGGGCGCCTGGCCGACTACTGGGCGAAGCGCGGGCGCAGCGACGCGAACATGCGCGTCGGGCTGCTCGCCGCCTGGGCGGTGATTCCCTTCACCCTGGTCTATCCGCTGCTGGACAACGCCAGTTGGGCGGCGGCGCTGATGGCGCCGACGGTGTTCTTCCTGAGCATGCCGTTCGGCGTGGCCCCGGCGGCGATCCAGGAGATCATGCCCAACTCGATGCGCGGCCAGGCCTCGGCGATCTACCTGTTCGTGGTCACCCTGTTCGGTCTCGGCGTGGGCCCGACGGCGGTGGCGCTGGTCACCGATTTCGTCTTCGCCGACGACATGGCGCTGCGCTACTCGCTGCTGCTGGTGACCCTGGCCGCGGTGCTCGGCGCGGTGGTCCTGCTGGGGATCGGCCTCAAGCCCTATCGCGCCAGCCTGGAGCACCTGAAGGACTGGAGCCTGCGACGGGAAGGCGAGGGCGGCGAGGATTGGAAGGCGTCCCGGCAGCCGGCCTGACTCAGTAGGTGAGGATGACCCGCACGGTATCGCTGTAGGTACCGGCGGGGACGTTGCCCTGTGCCGGGTTGACGATGGCCCGGTACGGCACGTTCTGCGCGGCGCCGCTACCGGTGCCTGCCTGGGTGTTGCTGGTGGTCCAGACCGTCGAGTCGCCCGGTTTGTAGAGGTTGTACTGGATCGCGTTGGCGCCGCTGAGCATTCGCCGCCAGCCGCCGCTGAAGTTGTTGCCGTTGTCGAAGCCGATGGTATAGGTGGCGTTCAGGGTGCAGCGCACGCCAATGTTCTGGTTCACCGCGGTGAAGGCCGAGACCAGCGCGGCGCTGCCGAAGCTGAGGTCCGGAGCGCTGTCGATGAAGCAGTCCTTGAGCACCGTCAGGGTAACGTTGACGCTGCTGCTGGCGGTGCCGTCGTCGTATACGCAGACTGGGCCGATGCCCGCCGCGCACAGGTGCCAGGCCCAGTTCAGGCCGATGGTATCGGTATAGGTGCCGGCCGGCAGGGTCACCCCGGTGGCGGTGCGCAGGTACAGCGGCAGGCTGCCGTCGGTGGCGTTGAACAGGCCGAGGATGCCGAGGAAGGTGGTGCTGCTCCAGCGTACCGTCGAGCCGACGTTGTAGACGGTGCCGCAACCGTTGTCCTTGCAGATGCTGTAGGGCAGGTAGGTGCCGCTGGCGGCGTTGTACAGCCGCGGCGTGGTGCCCAGCGGATTGGCGGTGCTGGCGATGGTCGCGTCGATGGTGTTGGTGCTGAGGATCGACAACAGGCTGCCGGTGCACTTGAAGCCGGTGGTGCCGGTGATGGTCTGGGCGGTGCTGGCCACGGTGAACGAGCTCAGGCTGCCGAAATTGCCGGTGCCGGAGCTGGTGGTGCAGGCGGCGAGCAGCAACGGGCTGGCGCAGAGCGTAGCGAAGCCGAGCAGGCAGGCGGACGTGGAGTGGCGGCTCATGGCGTATCTCCGATCGGGGCCGAGCAGGTCAGCGGGCCGACCTGGCTGACGGTGGGTTTGCGCGTGTCCAGGCGGAAGCGTGCCTGGCAGGCCCGGCCGTCGGGGCGGACCACGCGTAGCTGGTTGTCGCTTTGCAATCCTTCGAAATAGACCTGGCCGTCCCAGCCGACGCTGGCGCGCTGGCCGCTGCCGGTTTCTTCGGCCCGGCTACCCAGCGGCAGCGGTTCGCCGCGCTCGTCCACCAGGCTGATGCTGGCGGCGACCACGGCACGGATCGGGAAATCCAGCAGCAGGCCGCTGCCCTGGCGTACCGCCACGCGCTGCTCGACTTCGGGCGCGCTGACGTTGGCCGGAAGGTCCAGCGGCTCGATCTGGAACTTCGCCGGGTAGTAGGCCGCGACCCAGGGCACCAGCAGGTGGCCGTTGTCGTCGGTGCTGCCCATCAGTTGGTTCTCGTAGCGGATCGGCACCTGTGGATAACCCTTGGTGCTGACCAGGACGAAGGCGTCGTTGATCCGGTTGCTGGCGAACACGGCGTTGTCCATCCATACCAGCGAGCCGCTGAGATCGGCCCAGCGCGTGTAGTTGCCGGTCTCGCCATAGAGGCCGCCCTGCAGTTGCACGTTCTGCATGCGCCAGGTCAGGTCGGCCTGCTGATAGCGGCTGGCGCCGCCGCCATAGCCGAGGTTCCAGCCGAGGCCGCCCTGGCTCGGCGTGGAGCGGCTCCAGATCACCCGCTCGCTGTAGCGCCGGTCGCTGTCGCGGGTGACGCCGATGTTCAGCAGGCCGTTGATGTCGAAGGGAATCACCAGTTGCATCAGCGCGCTGTAGCCGTCGCCGTCGAGATCTTTGTTCAGCGCCAGGTAGAAGCTGCTACGGCTGCCGATCGGGCGGCTGTAGGAGAGGTTGGCCAGGCGCGTGCGGCTGCCGTCGCGGGCGCGGATGTCGAAGTAGCCGGTACCGATGGTGCCCTGCTCGTCGAAGGTCAGGCTGGCGGTAGCCTGGTCGGTGCGCCGGCTCAACTGGTACTCGCCGTCCAGGGTGCCGAGGTCGCCATAACCGGCGCTGCGCTCGATGTGTTGCAGGCTGAGGCCGAGCCGTCGCGAATAGTAGGAGTAGCCGAGCAGGTATTGCTGGCCGCTGTCGCCCTGGCCGTCGCTGCCGCTGGCCGCCAGGCTGAGGGTGCCGAAGGTGGCCACGGCGATGTCGCCGCCGATGCCGAGCAGGCGCAGGTCGCTGGCGGCCTCGGCGTGGGTGGAGAGGGTCAGGCGGTCGCTGACGCCGTAGCGATAGATGCCGCTGGCGGCGTTGTCGGCATAGGAGAAGTTGCGCAGGCCGTAGTCGTCGCGCAGGCGCCCGACGGACAGGTCGAAATCGCTCAGGCCGCGCGCCAGCAGGGTGTTGGATACGTAGAACGGCAGGCTGGTCACCACTTGTCGGCCCTGGGCGTCGGTGGTCACCACCGTGGCTTCGCCGGCTCCGTTGATGTACGGCACGTTGCTGATGGCGAAGGGACCGGGCTGCAGGTCGGCGCTGCTGGCCTTGTAGCCGTTGATGAACAGGTCGACGGTGCTGGGTACGGCGGCCTGGCCGTCGAAGCGCAGCAGCGGATAGGTGACCAGGTCCGGACGTACGCCGAAGTTGCGGGCGAAGCGAAAGCCGCCCATGCGTACCGGGGTGGTCCAGTTCAGCGCGCCGTTGACGTAGTCGCCCAGTTGGTAGCTGTGCATGTTGCGTTCGTCGTTGTACAGCCAGTAGGTGTCATAGCGCAGGTAGCGGCTGTCGAGGTTGTCGGCGTCGCCGAAATAGCGGGTGTAGACGCCGGTGTTGGAGATCACCCCGAAGCCGTCGAACAGACGTTGCTCGAGCAACGCGGAAAGCCAGGGCGTGGCGCCGTCGGCGGGGTCCGAGTAGTACAGGTCGTAGTTGAACAGTGCGCCGAGGCTGCTGCGCGCCGGGGCGCGGGCGACCAGTCCGGGATCGTCGAAGCGCTGCTCCGGCAGCCAGTCCGGCGGCACTTGCAGGTGCAGTTGCTGGCTGGCGCTGTCATAGTCCGCCCGGACCTCGGGCAGGGCGTCCACCGCGACCTGTCCGGCGGGGTTGCCAGGCAGGCGCACGCCGGCTTCGCGCAGGGCCGCGGCGTCGAGCAGGTAATGGCCATCGGCGGCGTTGACCGGCACCACCTGGCCGCTGTCGCGGCCGTTGATCACCAGTTCCAGGTAGTAGAGGACGTTGCCGCCGCCGCCGGACGGAGCGGGTTGCGGCGGCGGCAGTCCGGCCAGGTAGTCCGCCGCATGGACAGGGGAGAGCAGCGCCAGGCCGATCAGTAGCGAGCGGTGGCGGCGAGAGCGCCGCTGACACGGGCGAGGCACGGGACCGACGTCCGCCTCAGTACCCGGGAACGCTGATCGGCGCGTCGTTGTCCGCCAGTTGCAGTTTCAGGGTCATGCCGGCGTCCGGCAGCAGCCCCGGCGGCAGCGGCCAGCGCATCTGCCGGCCGGGCAGCACGTAGCCGAGCAGGCCGTCCAGCAGCGCCAGGCTGCGGCCGTTGCCCTCCCAGCGGACATGGCTGAGGCGGGCGTGCACGCTACCCTCGTTGCGCACCTGCAGGTAACGCTTGCCCTGTTCCTCGACCAGCCGCCAGGCCAGCTTCGGCCGGGTCGCGTCGGCCGGGTCGCGCTCGACATCGCTGCGGGGCTGGGTCCAGACGCCGTCGGCGCTGACGAACAGCGGCACCGAATAGCGCATCTGGAACTGCAGGGCGAGACCGGGGCTTCGTTGCGTCTGCCCCGCGCTGCCGTCGGGCACTTCGTCGATCAGCACCCGGTAGGCGTCCTCCGGCGTGCTGGGCTGGCCGCCCTGGCGGATCAGCCGGACCAGTTGCCGGCGGCCCGGCTCGACCTTGACGAAGGGCGGGCTGGGAATCACTGCCTGCTGGTTGCGATAGACGTCCTGGAAATCCGCCTGGGACCAGCCGAGCACGCGCACCTGCAGGGTCACCGGTTGCTTGCCGCGATTCTCCAGCCACAGCGCCGTGGCCGGTTGGTCGGCTTCGATGGCCGGGTTGATCGGCCAGATCAGCACCGCACTGGCGGCTTGTGCCGGGCCGCCCAGGAACAGCGCCAGCAGCGCCGCAAGCCAGCGGCCGGGGCGGAGAGGTAGGTGTGGACTGGGCATGTGATCCTCCATGACGGCTCAGAACGAAAGGGTGACGGTGACGGTATCGCGGTAGTTGCCGGCGGACGGCAGGCTGCCGACCGCGAACAGGCGCGCGTATACCGTGTAGGTCTGGGTGCTGGCGGGAAAGTTGGCGATGGTCCGCGCGAGTGCCCCGTTGCCCCAGACCTGGGAGTAGGCGGCATCCTGGTAGAGCTGGTAGGCGAGGGTCTCGTTACCGCTCACCCGCTTCAGGTAGCGCTGGCTGCTGCTGCCGCCATTGACCCCGTAGTCGAGGGCGACGGAGACGGTCATTCCCGGAGTGCAGGTCAGGACGATGGAGCCGGCCCCGGAGCTGCTGGCGACGTTAACCGGACTGGCCAGGTTGCCGAGGGTGCCGAAGCTCAGGGTGCCGAGGTCATAGGCGTTGTCGCTGATGGCGGTGCCGAAGGCGCAGCCGTTGGCGACCACCGCCTGGACCTGGAAGGCGCGGCTGATCGGCGATGGATCGGCATGCGCGACCAGGCTCGGCAGCGGGAGCAGGAGAAGCGACAGGAGTAGATGCCGGCTGGACATCGGCATCACCAGCTGATGGTCACGTTGACGGTGTCGCGGTAGGTCCCGGCGACCGGCGTGGTCTGTGCCGGCACCAGGCCGTAGATGGGGTACCACTGGTCGTTGCCGTTGCCGGTGGCGGCAACGCCGGTGGTGTTGTCCCAGACGATGCCGCCGGGGCGGTCGCTGTACAGGTTGTAGGTCAGGGTGAGGGCGGTGTTGGCGATGTTCGCCATGCGCCGCGTGGCGACGCTGCCGTAGAGCCCGCCGTCGAGCGTGATCGCATAGGTCTGGCCGCTGACGCACTTGACCCGGATGGAGCCTGCGCCTTGCTGGCTGGTGGCGCTGATGGCGTTGTTCAGGGAGGCGTACTGGCCGAAGTCGAGGGTGCCGAAGGTGATCGCGCCACCGCTGCCGACGCTGCCTGCCTCGCAGGCCGGGAGCAGCGTGGCGCTCAGGACGATGGTGGCGGTCTGCGCGTTTGCCGGGTTGCAGCCGAGCAGGCAGAGCAGTCCTCCGGTGAAGTAGCGGTTCAGGCTCATCGGTCCCCCCAGGACCATGCTGCCCGGCGCCGCGCCTGGCGGCGCGTCTTACCAGGCGATGGTGACCAGCAGGGTGTCGGTGTAGGTCCCCGCCGTCGGCGTGGGTGTGCTTTGTCCGGTGGGCACCACGCGGCCATAGAGGGGGATGTTGACCGCGGTGCCGGTGGAGACCGAGGAGATGTCCACCGGTGTGTTGGCCTGGATCAGCGCGCTGCGCGCGGCGTCCGAATAGATGTTGTAGGCGATGGTGCTGGTGGTGGTGGTGTTCTGCATGTAGCGCTGGCCGCCGCTGGCGTGCAGGCCTGCGTTCACCGTCAGGCTCGGGGTCAGGCCGGTGCTGCACTGGATCTGGATATTGCCGCTGGTGCCGACGGTCTGCGCGTCGACCACGTTGGTGAGGTCGGAATGGCTGCCGAAGTCCAGGGTTCCCCACTGGTTGATACCGCCGCTGACGCTGCCGTTGATGATGGTGCAGCCGGCACCGATGACCATCTGCACGCCGACCTGGCCGATTAGCGTACCGGCGGCCTGGGCGGTGCCCAGCAGGCTGGCGCAGGCACAGAACAACAAGACTGCCGGAGTGCGTTTATTCATCTCTAACTTCCTGTCGATAATGAATGTCGGTGGCGCAGAAGGACGTTGGCGGATAAATAAAGTTCCCACGACTTTAAATGATCGGCCTTATATGTCCGCCAAACTCGAAGTTCATGGCTGACGACGCGCCGGGTGCGGCGCAGAGCGGCTAGCCAGTCATGTTTGACTGGCTATATAGCAGCGCGAGTAGATCTCTGCTAGTCAGATGGCGTGGTTATTTGGGAAATCCAAGGAAGTTTAATTACAAAGTAGTAAGCGATTGACTACATGATTTGAAAATAACGAGGCGGGTGGAATACGGACGGAACAGCGAAGTGTTCCGCCCGTTGGTTTCAGTGCGAATCCTTGTGCTGTTCGTCGAGCGCCTTGTTCTGCCAGCCGTCGTTGCCCGGCAGCAGCAGGTTGAGGACGATGGCGACGATGGCGCACAGGGCGATGCCCTTCAGGCCGATGTCGTCGGGACCGGTACCGCTGCCGATCAGCACGCCGCCGATGCCGAACACCAGGGTCACCGAGACGATCACCAGGTTGCGCGCTTCCGAGAGATCGACCTTGTGCCGGATCAGGGTGTTCATGCCGACCGAGGCGATGGTGCCGAACAGCAGGCAGAGGATGCCGCCCATCACCGGTACCGGGATGCTTTGCAGGATCGCGCCGAACTTGCCGACGAAGGCCAGGGTGATGGCGATCACCGCCGCCCAGGTCATGATCTTCGGGTTGTAGTTCTTGGTCAGCATCACTGCGCCGGTGACTTCCGCGTAGGTGGTGTTGGGCGGTCCGCCGAACAGGCCGGCAGCCGAGGTGGCCAGGCCGTCGCCGAGGAGAGTGCGGTGCAGGCCGGGCTTCTTCAGGTAGTCCTGGCCGGTGACGCCGCCCACCGCGATGACCCCGCCGATATGCTCGATGGCCGGGGCCAGGGCCACCGGGACGATGAACAGGATCGCCTGCCAGTTGAATTCCGGCGCGGTGAATTTCGGCAGTTCCAGCCAGGGTGCGGCGACGATCGCGGCGGTGTCGACCACGCCGAAGACGAACGACAGGGCGAAGCCGACCAGCACGCCGGCGATGATCGGCACCAGGCGGAAGATACCCTTGCCGAATACCGCCACCACCAGGGTGGTGAGCAGCGCCGGCATCGAGATCATCATCGCGGTGCGGTACGGCAGCAACTCGCTGCCGTCGCCGGCCTTGCCCATCGCCATGTTCGCCGCGATCGGCGCCATCGCCAGGCCGATCGAGATGATCACCGGGCCGATCACCACCGGCGGCAGCAGTTTATCGATGAAGCCGGTGCCCTTGATCTTCACCGCCAGGCCCATGAAGGTGTAGACGAAGCCGGCGGCGACCACCCCGCCCATGGTCGCGGCCAGGCCGAACTGGCCCTTGGCGAGGATGATCGGGGTGATGAAGGCGAAGCTGGAGGCGAGGAACACCGGTACCTGGCGCCCGGTCACCAATTGGAACAGCAGGGTCCCGAGGCCGGCGGTGAACAGCGCGACGTTGGGATCCAGATCGGTGATCAGCGGCATCAGCACCAGCGCGCCGAAGGCGACGAACAGCATCTGCGCGCCTGACAGCACCTGGCGCCAGAGCGGCTCCTGGAAGGCATCGCCCATGTTCAGGCTTCCTTCTGCTTGGTACCGAAGATCTTGTCGCCGGCGTCGCCCAGGCCCGGAATGATGTAGCCGTTCTCGTCGAGCTTCTCGTCGATCGAGGCGGTATAGATGATCACGTCCGGGTGGGCCTTGCGTACCGCCTCGATGCCCTCGGGGGCGGCGACCAGCACCATGGCGCGGATTTCCTTGCTGCCGGCCTTCTTCAGCAGGTCGATGGTGGCGACCATCGAGCCACCGGTGGCGAGCATCGGGTCGATGATCAGCGAGCGGCGCTCGGCGATGTCCGGCGCCAGTTTTTCCAGGTAGGTGCGTGCTTCCAGGGTCTCTTCGTTGCGGGCGACGCCGACCGCGCTGACCTTGGCGCCGGGAATCAGGCTGAGCACGCCGTCGAGCATGCCGATGCCGGCGCGCAGGATCGGCACCACGGTGATCTTCTTCCCGGAGATCTTCTCCACCGTAACCGGGCCGGCCCATCCGGGGATTTCGTACTGTTCCAGGGGCAGGTCCTTGGTCGCCTCGTAGGTCAGCAGGGCGCCGACTTCCTGGGCCAGTTCGCGGAAGTTCTTGGTGCTGATATCGGCACGGCGCATCAGGCCCAGTTTGTGGCGGATGAGGGGGTGGCGGATCTCATGTACGGGCATGGGCGACTGTCTCCAACGGGGGCGGGCAAAAAAATTGCGCTAGCGTAATGCATTCCGCACAGTCTGGACCATTATTCTGATTCGCACTCGACCGCCGGGGGTTGCCCGATGGCGACCGGATGAGTACCTTTGCCGACTTTTTCTCAGCCCAGCCAGGGAGAAGCACCATGTCCGTCGATCTCGCGCACATCCGCCAAGTCATGGCGGAAGCCGACTGCCTGTTCAACAACGACGAGGTCGAGGCAGCCATCGGTCGCGTCGCCGAGGCGATCAACCGCGATCTCGGCGAGACCAACCCGGTGGTCTTCTGCGTGATGAACGGCGGCCTGATCTTCTCCGGCAAGCTGCTCCCGCTGCTCGACTTCCCCCTCGAACTGTCCTACCTGCATGCGACCCGTTACCGCAACGAGACCTCCGGCGGCGAACTGTTCTGGAAGGCCAAGCCGGAAATCTCCTTCATCGACCGTGACGTGCTGATCATCGACGACATCCTCGACGAAGGGCACACCCTCTCGGCGATCATCGACTTCTGCAAGCATGCCGGCGCACGCGCGGTGCACACCGCCGTACTGGTGGACAAGGAACACGAGCGCAAGGCCCGGCCTGACCTCAAGGCCAGCTTCACTGGCCTCTACTGCGCCGACCGCTACGTGTTCGGCTACGGCATGGACTACAAGGGCTACTGGCGCAACGCCGCGGGCATCTTCGCGGTCAAGGGGCTCTGAGATGGCCGGACCGCGCTACCTCGACCAGCAATTGTTCGCCGAACTGGCGAGCGGGGCGGGTAACGCGCCGCGTGGTCGCCAGCATCACAACTTCCACCGCATGGAGGAGCCCTGCCACCGCATGGCAGTGGGCCTCCAGCCGAATACCTACATCCCGCCGCACCGGCACCTGGATGCGGGCAAGGCCGAGGCGCTGATCGTGCTCAAGGGCCGTCTCGGCCTGCTGGTCTTCGCCGAGGACGGGGAACTCCTCGACAAGCGCGAGTTGAGCGCCGCTGGGGACTGCCCCGGTGTCGACCTGCCGCCCGGGGTGTTCCATGCCCTGGTGGTGCTGGAGCCGGACAGCATCCTGTTCGAATGCAAGGCCGGGCCTTACCGCCCGCTCGGCGAAGGCGAGTTCGCCAGTTGGGCGCCTGCCGAAGGCAGCGCCGATGCGCCGGCCTACCGGGACTGGATGCGCGCCCAGTTCGCCTGAGCGCTTCGGCGGCGGGTCGGCAGCCATGCTAGAGTGCCGGCTCGCCCTGTCCGGAGGTCCCGATGTTCGCCCGTAGCCTGTGCGGCTCCCTGCTCCTGTTCGTCAGTCTGGCCGGCCTGGCCGCCGAGAATCCCCCGATGCACGCGCGCTTCCTGCCGCCCGACGACGGCCAGTTGCGCCAGGAGGCGCCGGAGCAGCAGCAACTGATCCAGATCACCGAGTACAGCGTGGTGCTGGGCAACCAGCGGCAGTCCAACCAGCAGCCGATCCCGATCACCACGCCGACCCTGCTGCGCCTGAAGGGCAAGCCGCTGAGCAAGGGCGCGACCCTGGCCCAGGTGCTGATCCAGTTCGACAGCGAAGGCAAGAGCCTGAAGAAGCCGGTCTACGATGCCGGGACCCGCACCCTCACGCTCAACTACCCGCTGGCGCAGTACCCGGCGTTGCTCGACCTGCTGCGCAACCAGACGGTCTATTGCCAGTTCCTCGCCTATCCCAACGGCCATGTCTGGGCCGACCTGCACACCGGCGCGGTACGCGCGCGTTGAGCCTCGCCGCGCGCCGGGAGTAAACTGCCTGGCCTTATCCCGCGCCGGGCGAGCCCGGCCCCAGAGCCGTTGAGAGAAAGCGATGCGCAAAGACAAGAAACAGATCATTGGCGAAGAGATCAGTGACGAGTCGATCAAGCTGTTCCTCGGCGTCGAGCCGGCCGACGACACGCCCCCCTCGCTGCACAAGCTGATCAAGGCCTATCGCGGCCTGCGCATCGACGACTTCGAGCGCTTCCTCACCTTCTTCCGCGAGGCCGGCTACGATCTCGATGCGCGCGACGCCAAGGGCAACGACTTCGTCGCCCTGGTCGCCGACCAGCGCCAGGCCGCGCCCTACATCGAAGCGCTGCAGGCGGCCAAGGGCGCCTGAGCCGGCCATGCGGTGAAAAGCCCGCCCTTCGGCGGGCTTTTTCGTTGCGCGGCCCGCCGAAGAATCCCACCCGTCGGCGAACGCCAGCACCCGAATGACGGCTGGCGGTGGCAAGGGACGATAGGCATACGGGCCTTCTCGCATTGCGGAGCGCCAGGGAGACAGGGGGGGGCGAATGGCCAGGACTGCTTTATTCGCTCTGCGAGAGGCTGCTGCTTTTCTACACTCACAGGAAAAACAGCCTGCCGAGGTTCCCATGTACGTCCAGCCCTACGTCTGCTTCAACGGCCGTTGCGAAGAGGCCCTGCGTTTCTATGAACACGCCATCGGTGCCAGGGTGAGTTTCCTGTTCCGTTTCGACGAGGCGCCCGGTCCGGTGGTGGTGCCGGAAGGCTGGTGCGACAAGGTGATGCACGCCAACCTGCAGATCGGCGACAGCCAGATCATGGCCTCGGACGGGCACGGGCCGGCGTTGCAGCCGATCTCCGGGATTTCCCTTTCGCTGAATACCCGCGACCCGCAGCAGGCGCGGCGCTGCTATGACGCCTTGCTGGAGGACGGCGGGCGGGTCGAGCTGGAGTTGGGCAAGACCTTCTGGTCGCCCTGTTTCGGTACCCTGGTGGACCGTTTCGGGGTGTCCTGGATGATCAACTGCGAGGCCGGCGCCTGACTCCGCAAATGAAAAAGCCGCCCGAAGGCGGCTTGTTCCGTAGCGCGCGGCTCACTCGGCGTTGACCGGAGCCTGCACGTCGTTCTTCGCGGTCAGTTCCAGCACCTCGCTGCAACGGCTGCTGACGCTGCGGTACAGCTCGGCGTCGCTTTCCAGCTCTTTCTCGCGAGCCGGGAAGATTTCCTTCAGCTTGGCGCTCCACTCCGGCGAGCGGGCCTGCTCCGGGAAGCAGCGCTCGATCAGGCCGAGCATGATCGAGACGGTCACCGAGGCGCCCGGCGAGGCGCCCAGCAGGGCGGCGATGGAGCCGTCGTGGGCGGCCACCAGCTCGGTGCCGAACTGCAGGATGCCGCCTTTCTTTGGATCCTTCTTGATGATCTGCACGCGCTGGCCGGCGACTTCCAGGCGCCAGTCCTCGGCCCTGGCTTCGGGGTAGAACTTGCGCAGGGCTTCCAGGCGCTGTTCCGGCGATTGCATGACCTGGCCGATCAGGTAGCGGGTCAGGTCCATGTTGTCGCGGGCCACCGAGAGCATCGGCAGGATGTTGCCCGGGCGTACCGACAGCGGCAGGTCGAGGAACGAGCCATGGCGCAGGAACTTGGTGGAGAAACCGGCATAGGGGCCGAACAGCAGGGATTTCTTGCCGTCCACCACGCGGGTGTCCAGGTGCGGCACGGACATCGGCGGCGAGCCGACCTCGGCCTGGCTGTAGACCTTGGCCTGGTGCTGCTTGACGATTTCCGGGTTGTCGCAGCGCAGCCACTGGCCGCTCACCGGGAAACCACCGAAGCCCTTGCCTTCCGGGATGCCGGAAAGTTGCAGGAGCGGCAGGGCGCCGCCGCCGGCGCCGAGGAAGACGAAGCGTGCCTGGATCTCGCGGTCGCCGCCGTTGCGGGTGTCCTTGACGGTGACCCGCCAGCCGTTATCGGCGCGGCGCAGGTGGGTGACCTTCTGGTTGTAGCGGATCTGCGCGCCCGGCTGTTGCGCCAGGTGTTGCAGGAGCTGGTTGGTCAGGGCGCCGAAGTTGACGTCGGTACCGCCCTCGACGCGGGTCGCGGCGATCGCTTCGTCGGCCGGACGACCCGGCATCATCAGCGGCATCCACTCGGCGAGGGTGGCCTTGTCCTCGGAGTAGACCATGGTCTCGAAGGCGTGGTGCCTGGTCAGCGATTCGAAGCGCTTCTTCAGGTAGGCGATGCCTTCGCTGCCGCGCACGAAGCTCAGGTGCGGCACCGGGTTGATAAAGGTCTTCGGCGAGCCGAAGGTGCCCTTGGCGACCAGGTGCGACCAGAACTGCTTCGACACCTCGAACATGGTGTTGATGCCCACGGCTTTCTTGATGTCGATGCTGCCGTCGGCCGACTGCGGGGTGTAGTTCAGCTCGCACAGGCCGGCGTGGCCGGTGCCCGCGTTGTTCCATGGGTTGGAGCTTTCGATCGCGCCGGACTCCTGGAGTTCGACGACTTCCATCTTCAGGTTGGGGTCGAGTTCCTTGAGCAGGACCGCCAGGGTCGCGCTCATGATGCCGGCGCCTACCAGCAGCATGTCGACTGTTTCGTGATCGTTTTGCGCCATTAACGCTTCTCCAAAATCTTCAGCACCAAATTGACGACAGACGGGGCGGGGCCGAGGCCGGTACGGGCCGGCAGGCAGCGGCGGAGGGAGCCGTCATGTCCGATTCTTCGCAACAACGGCGGGACGCCGGGCGTCATCGCCTATGGATGCCGGGCGCGGGGCTGGCGATCTGGCAGCCTGGCTGGCCCATGCGGGCATCCGGTCGTGCAAGCACATTCGCGACGGAACGGGCCGTCAGGCTCTGGTCATGAGGTATCCGCTGCGGTCGCGTCTGCGGGGGGCTGTTTCAAGCGCTAATGGCGCACTTACCGACGCAAAACTCTTCATTGCTCGCCACACTCTCGTGAAGTAGTGAAATACCTTCGATCCACGCTCTTTTGGAGACATGGGCCGGAAGGGCTCGTCTGTCGCGGGCATGCCTTCGCAGAATCGTGCGGGGTCATGCGGCATTCCTTGCCGAAAAACTCGCTACAGGCGTTTCAGGGCGTCTGCCTCATGGGGCAGCGCTCTACTGGCGGCTCTCTGTGGGGGGATGGCGCGGGGGCCGGAACCCGATCAGGAGGCGTCCTTATAATCGGGGGGCGATTATAACGGTGAAAATCAAAAAATACCCCGCTCCTTAGACTTTTTTCCCATTCCCGGTCACGAAGTGCCCGCCGGCGAAAGCCCCCTGGGACAATCCGCCGCGCCGTATCTGCCAAACGCCGGGCATGCGTGCCCTGCGCCACCTGCCACAGGCGAGGAACCGCGCCCCGTGGCGAACGTCCAAGGCAATGCTGCGGTGCCTTCGCGGCGCCGTTATACTGCCGGCCATTCGTGCCCAACCCATGGAGAGATGAGCATGCTGCATCGCCTGTTGCTCAGCCTGATGACCGCAAGCGCCCTGGTTCTCGGCGGCTGCGCCCTGAGCCCGCAACAACTGGACCCGCAACCGGTCCTTAAAGGACCGTTGACCGCCGTCGGCCATGGCCAGCCGGTGGTGGTCAAGGTGGTCGATGGCCGTCCCGGCCCGTCCCTGGGCACCCGCGGCGGCCTCTACGCCGATACCAGCACCCTGACCGTCCGTAGCGAGGACGTGGTGCCCAAGCTCCAGGCCCAGGCCGAGACGGCCGTGCGCCTGCTCGGCTACACGCCTTCGGCCAACGCCTACAACGCGCCGCAACTGACCCTGACCCTGGCCGAGCTGAAGTACCAGTCGCCGAAGGACGGCGTCTACGTCACCCAGGCCGACATCACCGCGACCTTCCGCGCCGACGTGCAGAACAGCAGCCGGCGTTACACCGGTCGCTACGGCGCCTCGCTGAACCAGCGCTTCGGTATGGCGCCGAACCAGGCGACCAACAGCAAGCTGGTCAGCGAGGTGCTCAGCGACGCCCTGACCCGCGTATTCAAGGACCCGACCATCGCTCAGACCCTCGGCCAGCAATGAGCCGGCGGTAACGAGAAAGCCCGGCGGATGCCGGGCTTTTTCATGCGCTCGGGAAACTCAGGCGGCCTGGTGGAACGGGTCCGGCTCGCCGATGCTGATGCGTTCGTCGGTCTCAGGCAGGTCGAGGTGTTCATGGCCGCAGGCGGTGCAGTACACCAGCCAGCGGTCGTCCTGGACATTGAAGGAAAGATCGACGATCACGGCCTCGATCTCGTCCAGGTGGTCGATCAGATAGTTATGTTCGTGGGGTGCGGTTTCCAGCATGACGACTCTCCTGTGTTGTCGTTTGCCTGGGTGGGGTTCTGTGACCGGCAAAGCACTTTCAGACTAGCCGGTCACGCTGGCGAGGCCGCGCCTTTTTTAGACGGATTGCTGCTAACCGCTGCGCTTCGTCGCGACAACCCGGGTGCCGCTGGCCGTCGCTCATGCATTCTGGATAGAATTCGACCAGTCCTTCCCCGCCGTCCCCGACGGTCCGTCCTGTCATCAGCTCACCCAAGGCGTTATTCGGTAGCCCCGGCGTGTGGTCCTGTTGCGGAGGTTATCGATGTCCTTGCAAGCCTTGTGGGCGCTGTTCCTCGCCCATCCCGCGCAGGCCGTGAACGGCCTTGCGCTGTTCTTCGGTGTCGCCGGCGCCTGGCTGCTGCTGGCCACCCGCGCACGCGAGCGTCGCGCCCTGGCGCGCTGGGCCGCGGAGGGCGAGGCGGGGGAGGAGGCATTGCCGATGGACGAGGCGACCCTGCGGATCAACCTGTTCTTCTACCGATTCGGCGCCGCCTGCCTGGGCCTGGCGCTGCTGGTCAGCTGGGCCAGCACGCGGTTCTGAGAGGGCCTGCCTCGGCGAGCCGAACCGCACGCGGATAACCGTCTGCGGGTTCGAAGCCGTTGTCCGATGGAGAAGCCCGGCGGCGCCGGGCTTTCGTCTTCAGGATTGCTGCCTGATCCGGTATTGGTTGAGTACCGGGTTGGCGTATTGCAGCACCAGCCAGGGGCGCTGCTCGGCCGGGCATTGCTCCAGGCGGCGGTTCCATTCCTTGCGCGCCTTCTCCAGTTCTTCGCTGCCGAACAGGCTCTCGGCCGTGGGGACGGCGAGGTCCGGGTCGCGGTTCTCGCTCATCTCGTAGGCCAGGTAGTGCACCGGGAACAGACGGTAGTTGCCGAGGATCTGCCGGTCCAGTTCGGCGGCCAACTGCTTGGCGTCGCTGAACTCGCCCTCCAGTTCGGCGCCGAAGTTGATGTGCACGCGGCCCTTGTAGCCGGTGATGCCCAGGGCGATGCTGGCATCGTCCTCGCCCGGCGCCTTGCGGTATTCGCCGGTGCTGGCGCGGGTGTGCAACTCGCGGGCCTTGGCCAGGTCGCAGGGGTCGTATTCGTAGCTGATCGACACCGGGATGAAATGCAGGGCGCGCACCATTTCGGCGAAGGGTTCGTCCTTGCGGCTCATGTGGAACATCTTGAGGATCGCCGAGTCGGTACGGTCGTCGCCGTCCTTGGCCCGCCCTTCGGCCTGTGCGATCCACACCGACTGGCGGTCCTCGCGGATCGAGTGGTTGATGTAGGCGGAGAGCGTCTGGTAGGCGGCGAGCTTCTCGCGCCGGCCGCTCAGCGAACGGTGCACGATGAAGCTTTTGTTCAGGCGCATCAGGTCGCTGACGAAGGATTTCTGCAGCAGGTTGTCGCCGATGGCGATGCGCGGGGTCGGCAGGCCGGCGTGGTACACGGCGTAGTTGACGAAGGCCGGGTCCATCACGATATCGCGGTGGTTGGCGATGAACAGGTAGGCGCAGCCTGGCTTGAGGCGATTGACCCCGGAGTAGGTGACGCCATCGGTGGCCTTCTCGATGGTGTGGTCGACGTAGGGCTCGAACTTGTCCTGTAGCGTGGCGACGCTGCGGATGCCGGTGACCTCGCGGGCCAGGCGATGGGCTATAAGAGGTTTGAGCAGCCAACCGAGGGGACCGGCCAGGCGCGGGAAGCGGTAGCGGACCAGGGCGCCGAGGAAGGCGTCGTCGCTCAGGAGGCGTTGCAATACCGCGGGGACTTCGGCGTCACTGTAGGGTCGGATGGCTTCGAACTCGCCCATCATGCTTTCTGGTTCCATATGGATGCTGCGAAGGCCGCCCAGGGGGTGGCCGAAAATTGAACCGCGCGATTATAAACGGAACTCATAGGGGGTGCAGCGATGCTCGAAAGCCAGGCCTATAGCTGCCCTTACTGCGGGGAACCGGCCGAGGCGCTGCTCGACCTGAGCGCCGGCGACCAGCAGTACTACGAGGACTGCCCGGTGTGCTGCCGGCCGATCCTGTTCGACCTGCGCACCGATGGGCAGGACTGGTCACTGAACGTCCGCCGGGAGGATGACTGATGCAGCGCGTATATGAGCCGGCCGACCTGCTGGAAGCCGAGATGCTGGTGGGAATGCTCGCCAGCGAAGGGATCGCCGCCCATGTCAGCGGCCGCCACCTGGTCGGCGCCATCGGCGAACTGCCGCCTGGCGGACTGCTGGCGTTGTTGGTGGCGGACGAGCAGACGGAGCGGGCGCGGGAGCTGATCCTCGCCTACAACGCCGCCGCCCCGCTGGCCGAGGAGCCGCCGGAGCCCTGCGGCCCCGGCAGCCTGTTGTGTTGAGGCGGCCGCCGCTCAGTCGGCCGCCAGTTCGAAGACCTGCCAGCGCACCGAGCTGACGCCCTTCTCCAGGCTGACCCGGCTGACCAGGCGCTCCAGCTGCGCCGGAGCCTCGGGAGTGCCGAGCAGTTCGGCGCGGACTTCCAGCTTGGCCGGGTTGTCCAGATCCTCGCTGTGCAGCGATTGCAGGCGCAGGTCGCTGCTGCCGAGGCTGTGCAGCATCAGGCTGCGTACCTGGATCTCGTCCTCGGCGCGGCAGACGATCTGCACTTCGTAGCGTTGCTCGGCCTCGCTGGCCGGCAACACGTCCTGGCGGTTCAGGCGTTGGGCGATGTCGCGCAACAGGATGTTGGCGCAGAGCACCACCAGGCTGCCGAGCGTGGCCTCCAGCAGCAGGCCCATGCTGCACAGGACGCCGATGGCGGCGGTGCACCAGAGGGTGGCTGCGGTGTTCAGGCCGCGCACATTGAGGCCGTCGCGCATGATCACGCCGCCGCCGAGGAAGCCGATCCCGGAGACCACGTAGGCGGCGATCCGCGAAGCGTCGCCGGCCAGGCCGGGCACGCCCTGGGTCATCAGCACGAACAGGCAGGCGCCAGTGCTGACCAGCGCATTGGTGCGCAGGCCGGTGAGGCGTTGGCGCAGTTGGCGTTCGGCGCCGATCAGGGCGCCCAGGACCAGCGCGACCGCGACGCGCAGGAGAAATACTTTCCAATCCATGTTTCACCTCGTTGCCGGCCGACGGCCGGAGCTGGCGCGGGCCGTCGGTCCGCGCGGATAAAGGACGATGGATTGCGCAGGACCGCGGCTTCCCGCTGCGCGGATGGCGCGAGGGAAGGGACACGAAGGGAAAATGGGGATGCGTCATCCCGGACGGGATGCGGATCGCCACTGTCCGCCATGTTCGGCGAGGCAGTGGCAGAGGGTTCTGCTGGACTAGCTCGCCGGATGGACCTGTCGCAATCGACTAGGGCTGTTGTCCAATGCAGGACTCCTGTGTGGGTTACAGAATGCGGGCGGCACCATAAGCCTGGAGGATAGGCGCGTCAAGTTAAGATTGGGTTTCATTCAGCTTGCGTTCGGCAAGGCCAGTGTGGCGCTTCGGGTTACACTGTGCGGCTTTCCCTCACCAGGCAGTGCCAAGCATGAGTGGTCGTTACGCCCTGTTCCGCTGGAATCCGTCGCTGGCGGCCCTGCCGGGCTTTCCGGCGGATTGGCGGGCGCACTGGAACATTTCTCCGGCGAACCAGGTGCTGATGGTTCGCGAGGACGCCGGTGCGCGCCGCGCCGACCTGGCGCGCTGGGGGCTGACCCCGGCCTGGCTCACCGACCTGTCGCGTACGCCCAGCCACGCGCGGGCGGAAACCCTCGCCGAGCAACCGATGTTCCGCGAGGCGTTCCAGCAGCGCCGCTGCCTGCTGCCGGCCAACGGCTTCTATGAATGGCGCGGGGTGCGCAAGCGTCCGTACTGGGTTTCCACCGGCGAGCGCCTGTTGTTCTTCGCCGGTATCTGGGAGGCCTATCCGGTGCAGGGACAGACCTGGCTCAGCGTGGCCCAGGTATCCCAGGCGGCCGCCGAGTTCCGCCGGCCGCTGCTGCTCGACGAGGCCGAGCAGGATACCTGGCTGGCTCCGGACACGCCGCTGCCGGCGCTGATCAGCCTGCTCGCCAAGCCCCAACCGAACCTGCGCAGCGTGGCCCTGGCCGGCTTCGTCAACAAGCCTGAAACCGACGGGCCGGAGTGCCTGACCCCGGCCTGACGCTAGACCCTGAACTGATTCACCAGGCGCCGCTGCTGCTCGGCCAGGCGGGTCAGCTCGGCGCTGGCCTGCGAGGCCTCGTCGGCGCCGCCGGCCACCTGGTTGGCGACCTGGCCGATGTTGGCGACGTTGCGGTTGATGTCCTCGGCCACCGCGCTCTGCTCCTCGGCGGCGCTGGCGATCTGGGTGTTCATGTCGTTGATCACCGATACCGCCTGGGTGATCGACTCCAGCGCTTCGGCCGCCTGGCGCGCATGGCGCACGCTGTCGTCGGTGCGGTCCTGGCTGTCCTGCATAACCTTCACCACGTCGCGGGTGCCCTGCTGCAACTGCTGGATCATGCTCTGGATTTCTTCGGTGGCCTGCTGGGTCTTCTGCGCCAGGTTGCGTACCTCGTCGGCCACCACCGCGAAACCGCGACCCTGCTCGCCGGCGCGGGCGGCCTCGATGGCGGCGTTGAGGGCGAGCAGGTTGGTCTGCTCGGCGATACCGCGGATCGCCACCAGGATCGCGTTGATGTTTTCGCTGTCCTTGGCCAGGTTCTGCACCACGCCGACCGCGCGGCCGATCTCGCTGGCCAGGGCCTGGATCGCCGCCGAGCTGCTTTCGACGATCTGCTTGCCCTGGTGCGCGGCCTGGTCCGCGTGGTTGGCTGCCTCGGCGGCGTGGGTGGCGTTGCGCGCCACGTCCTGGGCGGTGGCGGTCATCTCGTGGACCGCGGTGGCCACCAGTTCGATCTCCGCCAGTTGCTGCTGCACGCCCTGGTTGGTACGGATGGCGATGTCGGCGGTGTGCTCCGAGGAGTCGCTGACCTTCTGCACCGATTGCACCACCTGGCCGATCATGTTCTGCAGCTTGCCGAGGAAGGTGTTGAAGCCTTTGGCGATGGAGCCCAGCTCGTCGGCGCGCTCGCTGCTCAGGCGGCGGGTGAGGTCGCCTTCGCCCTGGGCGATGTCGTCGAGCATGCCGACCAGTTGGCGCAGCGGCCGGGCGATGCCGTAGCCGACCAGCCAGACCACCAGCAGGCCGAGGGCCGCTACCACCAGGCCGGCCAGGCTCATGCCGAGGATATCCTGCTGGCGCTGGTCGCTCAGCTCGCCCTGGAGTTGCTGCAGTTCGCCGAATATCGCCGCCTGGGGAATCTGCAGCATGAGGGTCCAGCGCACGCCGCTGTCGGCGATGGTGAAAGGCAGGAACAGCTCGATGTGGCCGTGCTCGGCGTCGATGTCGTAGAGCGGCTGGTCGATCGTGAGGTTCTTCAGGTTGTCCACTTCGTTGCCGTCGAGGACGCTGCCGGCGGGCTCGCCGAGCTTGCTGTCGTCGCGGGTGTAGGCCACCAGGCGGCCGTTGCTGGCGATCAGCGCCATTTCCCCGGCGCCATCGTAGAGCTGCTGGTCGGCGCGCTTGAGCAGGTCCTGGATGAAGGCCAGCGAGAGGTCGGCGCCGACTGCGCCGCGGAACTGGTCGCCGACCATGATCGGCACGTTGAAGGACGACATCATCACGGTCTTGCCGCCCATTTCGTAAGGGGCCGGGTCGATGATGCAGGGACGCTTGTTCTCTTTCGGACAGGCGTAGAATTCGTTCTCGCGCACCCCGGTGGGCAGCAGCTTTTCGCTATCGATACTGTCGGTCATGGCCTCGACGATCGGCTTGCCGTCGGCGCCGCGATACCACCAGGGCAGGTAGCGACCATCCGGGCCGTAGCCCTTGCCGGGTTGCCCGGCGAAGGCGGCGTCGGTATCGAAGGCATTGGCTTCCCAGGCCATGAAGGTGTCGAGCAGCTTGGGGTTGTTCTGCACGGTGCTACGCAGCAGCGCGGAGATTTCGTCGCGGCTGGCGTTCAACTGCGGCATGCCGTCGGCGCCCAGCTCGCCGAGCAGGCGGGTGCTGTTGGCCAGGCCGTGGACCACCGTCAGCGGATACTCCAGCTCGCGCTGGATCTGGCTGACCTGGGCGCGGGCCAGGGCCACCAGGCGCTCGTTGATGACCTTCTCCAGCAGGCCCTGGGTGCGTTGCTGCACCAGTTCCTGGGTTCGCGCGCCGGCGAACAGGGCATACAGCACCAACACCACGACGACGCTTAGAACGCTGGCGCCGGCGAGGGCGGCGACAGAAAACTGGATCGACTTGAGCTTCATGATGGGACTTCCGACCCTTGTTGGAATTGTCTCTGGCGAGGTTATCGGCAAGAGGGCGGCAAATCCTTAATCGGCCGATGGAGATTTCCTCGCCAACGGCTGTTGCCGGCGCTCGAGGCGCGGCCTACCATGCGCTCGGCCTTCAGAGGAGAACAAAGGACCATGGCTCATCCCTTCCGATTCGCCACCCTCGCCGGCGCGCTGCTGCTCGCCGGTTGCCAGGCAGTGAACACCACCAGCGGCGGCGCCGTCGGCGTCGACCGCAAGCAATACATGTTCAGCATGTTGTCCAGCCAGGAAGTCGACCAGATGTACGCCCAGTCGTACCAGAAGACTCTCGGCGAGGCGAAAAGCGCCGGCGTGCTCGATACCAGCAGTGCCGACGCGCGGCGAGTCAAGGCGATCGCCCAGCGGCTGATCCCGCAGACCGCCGCCTTCCGCCCGGACGCCACCAGCTGGAACTGGGAAGTCAACGTGGTGAAGAGCGACGAACTCAACGCCAACTGCGGTCCCGGCGGCAAGATCATTTTCTACACCGGGCTGATCGACAAGCTGAAGCTCACCGACGACGAGATCGCCGCGGTGATGGGCCACGAGATCGCTCACGCCCTGCGCGAGCATGGGCGCGAGGCCATGTCCAAGGCCTACGGCGTGCAGGTCGCCAGCCAGATCGGCGCCCTGGCCGGCCTCGGCCAGGAAAGCCTGCAACTGGCCAATACCGGCGTCGACTACCTGATGACCCTGCCCAACAGTCGTGCCAACGAGAACGAAGCCGACCTGATCGGTCTCGAGCTGGCCGCCCGCGCCGGCTACAACCCGGAAGCGGCGATCACCCTCTGGCAGAAGATGGGCAAGGCCAGCGGCGGTGCCAGCCAGCCCGAGTTCACCAGCACCCACCCCTCCGACAGTTCGCGGATGGCCAATCTCCAGGCCGCGATTCCCAAGGTGATGCCGCTGTACCAGCAGGCCAGGCGCGGCAAGTGAGGCCAGGGCGCGCGGTCGCGGGGGGCGGCCGGCGCGCCGACAGGCTTACCATCGGAAACGCCTGTTGTGTATTTCCGTAACCTGCTGTTTGGTATCTCGCCGGCGTTCGGCCTAGACTGCTGGCCGACCCGCTTGCGGGACCCGTGGACGAACAGCCACTCTCACGCCCTGGAGCTCATGTGAAATACGCCGTACTCGGAGCCACCGGCCTGCTGGGACATCACGCCGCGCGCGCCATCAGGGCCGCCGGTCACGATCTGGTGCTGATCCACCGTCCTTCTTCGCAGATCGGGTATCCGGAATTTCTGGTTGATAAAATGC